>JAZBPM010000263.1:0-7071 GCA_036351615.1 Desulfofustis sp. | reverse complement strand
CGCTTTTTATTGATTCATCAGGCGCAACGCCGCTTCGGTGATGGCCACCGAATTGATCGAGCTGTTGCGCCACAAGGTTTTCTGCGGTCCGTGCTCCAGGAAACGGTCGGGGTGGGCGAGCAGGCTTGTTTTGACGCCGCTCAGGCCGCAGCGGCTGAGCAACTCCAGGACAGCACTGCCGAAGCCGCCCTGGCGGACGTTGTCCTCGATCGTGACTACCCGCCCGGTCTGCGCGGCCCAGTCGCAGATCAACTCCCGATCCAGCGGTTTGATAAAGCGCGGATTCATGACCGCCGCATGGATCCCGAGTTTCTCCAGCCCGGCAGCGGCCCGAAGGGCTGGGTGGACGCGGTTGCCGACCGGCAGCAGAGTGATATCCCTCCCGGCCCTGAGTAATTCACCCTTACCGATCTCCAGCAGTTTGAACTCGTCGGACAGCGCTGCGTTTTCCCCGACGCCACGCGGATAGCGAAGGGCGGATGGACCGTGATGATTGAGCGCGGTGTAGAGCATGTGCTGCAGTTCCCCTTCGTCCTTCGGGGCCATCATGATCATGTTCGGAATGATCCGCAGAAACGACAGATCGAATACGCCATGATGGGTGGGACCGTCGGCCCCGACCACTCCGGCCCGATCGATCGCAAGCGTCACCGGCAGGTTGGGAATACAGACATCGTGGATGATTTGATCGTAGGAGCGTTGGAAAAACGTTGAATAGATCGCCACAACCGGATGGAAGCCCTCGATGGCGAGCCCGGCGGCGAACGTGACGGCGTGCTGTTCGGCGATTCCGACGTCGAAAAACCGGTCGGGAAACGTCTCGGCAAATCGGGTCAGGCCGGTGCCGGTGACCATCGCTGCGGAGATTGCCACCACCTTTTCGTTGGTTGCGCCGATCCGTGTGATGGCGTCGCCAAACACATCGGTATAGCTTGGTTGCTTCGTCCCGCTCGCTTTCTTTTTGCCGCTCACAATATCAAACGGGCCGATTCCGTGAAAAGTGCCGGGATCTTTTTCCGCCGCAGGATATCCTTTCCCCTTGGTGGTCAGAGTGTGGATCAGTACCGGTCCCTGGATGGTGTCCCTGACGGTCTCGAAGGTGTCGATCAGATCGACCAGGTTGTGACCGGGCAGTGGTCCGATATAGTCGAACTTCAGCGCCTCGAACAGCATGCCGGGGGTGAAGAAGCTCTTGAAACTTTCCTCGCTTTTCTTCAGGACGGTCAGAATGTTCTCGCCGACGTTGGATAATTGTCCGAGACGCTCGACAAGATGATCCTTGAGGCGGCGCATCGTGCGGCCGGAGAGCTTACGGCTGAGGAAACTGCTCAACGCACCGACGTTGGGAGAAATCGACATCTCGTTGTCGTTGAGTATGACAATCAGCCGTTTGTCGTGATGCCCCGCCTGGTTCAGCGCCTCGAAAGCCATGCCGGCGGTCATCGATCCGTCACCGATGACGGCGATGGCCCTGCCGGTGTCTCCTTTGAGATCTTTGGCCATAGCCATACCGAGGGCGGCGGAGATCGAAGTCGATGAGTGGCCGGTTTCAAAGGCATCGTACTCGCTTTCGCTGATCTTTGGAAAGCCGCTGATGCCCTGGTGCTGGCGCAGGGTATGAAAGCGATCCCGACGGCCGGTGATTAATTTATGGGCATAGGCTTGATGGCCGACATCCCAGATGAGTCGGTCATGTGGAGTGTTGAAGACGTAGTGGAGTGCCAGGGTCAGCTCGACGACGCCGAGGCTGGGACCGAGATGCCCCCCGGTCGCGGCCACCGTTTCAATGATAACATCGCGAATCTCGGCCGCCAGTGTCTCCAGTTCGGGGATGAGCAGATGCCTGAGATCGGCCGGAGAGTTGATGGTGTCAAGCAGGGCGGAACCGTTTTTTGCCGGTGATGATGGAAGCAGCATGATTGATAGTCGGGTCCTGGTGTCTCACGAGGGGACGCTGGTCGTGGTTGTGTACATCTACCCGGCTTTGAGATCGGAGAGAGACAGAGGTCGTCTCCGAACAGGTCAACAGGGAGGATGGTTTCCTGGAACAGGGAGGTGTGCTGACCGGCCTGTTCACGAACCATAACAATAATCCATTGGTGCCCTGCCCGCAACAATCTCCAGAAAAATCAAGGTAGACAGGACGTGTCCGGGACAGGCGACGCCGCTGTCGATAAATTAAAACGAACGGGAGAGGATATAGTCGGCCAGGTCATGCAACCGCTCGGCTCGTTCTCCGAGCGGGCCGATCGCCGTCTTGGCACGTTCCACGGCCTGAAGGGCCTGGTCACGGGTACCGGTAATACCGAAATAGCCGGGGTAGGTCGCCTTGCCGCGGACCTCGTCGGAACCGGCCGTTTTTCCCAATTGTTCGGTGGTTGCGGTGGCGTCGAGCAGGTCATCGACGATCTGGAAGGCGAGCCCGAGCGCGGCGCCGTAGTCGACCAGGGCCGCTTCCTGCGCCGGAGTTGCCCCGGCGCCGACAGCCCCGGCTTGGACGGCACAGGTCAGCAGCGCCCCGGTTTTGCTGCGGTGGATGGTTTGCAACAAGGAAAACGGGTAGTGCCGGTTTTCGTTGGCGATATCCAGGGCCTGGCCGCCGACCATGCCTTCAGGTCCGGCCGCTCGTGCGATCAGTTCGATGATGCGCAGTTGTCGGGCAGCAGTAAGGTTACTGTCAGGGCGGGCAAGCAGTTCGAAGGCAAAGGTGAGCAGCCCGTCTCCGGCGAGGATGGCGGCGGCCTCGCCGTGGACTTTGTGGTTGGTCGGTCGCCCGCGGCGCAGGTCGTCATTGTCCATGGCCGGCAGGTCGTCGTGAATCAGCGAATAGGTATGGATACATTCCAGCGCACAGGCGACTGGAAGCATGGCCTGCAGCACGGCACCATCTTCGCGGATCGTTTCCGCCGCAGCCAGGCACAGTATCGGCCTGATCCGTTTACCGCCGACGAACAGGCTGTAACGCATGGCCTCGATATGGTCCGCGAAAGGCCCCTGTGCGGCGAGCATCAGCCGGCCAAGTGCCTCCTCGACGGTCGCTTTGCCGGCGGCGAGGTAGTCCTTAATCGCTGTCTGCTTGTCGTTCATCAAAAGGCTCGGCAGTCAGACGGCCGTTTTTATCGAGCAGGATTTCCACCTTGGTGCGTGCCTCGGCAAGACGGGCATTGCAGAACTCGGCCAGCTTGATGCCTTCATCGAATTTTTTCAGGCTGACATCGAGACTGAGGTCACCGCTTTCCAACTCTTCGGTGATTTCTTCCAGTCGCGCCAGGGCTGCTTCAAAAGATTTTTTGGACATGATGGCGGTGATCGGCAGCTGGTTTGCCGGTGTTGTTTTGCTGATTGAAAATGGCCTTTTGCCGGTTATACTGGTCGGACTATAGTCTAATCGCAGAGGGGAACGCAAGCAAACAATGGGACCGCGATCAGTACGCGGTGAAGGATGCTCATCATGCCGAACACTGCCGAGATGAAGCTGGAAGAAGCGATAATCCTATTCGGCAACTGGCTGGAGTCGGAGAAGGGGTATTCGCCCCACACCGTGATCGGTTACCGGCGTGATCTGTCTGAATTTTCGGCCGGTGTCGCCGATGATACGATGGTGCAAGTCATCGGCGCAGCCGATATCAGCCGTTTTGTGGCCAGCCTTCACGGCCGCAACAACCCGCTCAGTGTGGCTCGCAAATTGTCGGCGCTGCGCAGTTTTTTTCGCTTTCTGCAGCGTGAAAAAATCATCGATAGCGATCCGGTCTGCGGGATTGCCGGCCCGAAGACGGGACACTCCATCCCGACATTTTTGACCGTGGACGAGGTGTTTTCATTACTGGCCGCACCGGATCGGAGTGATCGTTTCATGTCCCGGGACCGGGCCATTCTCGAGATGCTCTACTCAACCGGAATCCGGGTTGCAGAACTGGTCTCCGGCTCTGTCGACGACCTTGATTTCGATACTGAAATGCTTAGGGTGAGGGGCAAAGGAAACAAGGAGCGGCTCGTCCCGGTCGGCGGTCCGGCCATTGAGGCGGTGCGACGATGGCTGGTGGACCGGCAACGGCTGATCGTCAGTCGGTTGGAAAAACAGCGACCGGTGGACAGGGAAGCACTGTTTCTCAATGGACGAGGAGGTCGGTTGACGAGCAGGAGTGTTGAACGACTGGTCAGTAACTACGCGCTTCGGGTCGGTATCAGGCAGGCGGTTACGCCCCATGCCCTGCGACACTCGTTTGCCACCCATCTCCTCGAAATGGGCGCCGATCTGCGCTGTGTTCAGGAACTGCTCGGGCATGCCAGCCTTTCAACCACCCAACGCTACACCCATTTGACCATCGACCGACTGGCCGAGGTTTACGACAAGGCCCATCCTCTCGGGGATACCAACAGGTGACGGCCGGTCGCCCCGCAAACGATTCATTCAACCAGAGCGTATCATGACATTCAAATCAACCACCATTCTCTCCGTTCGCCATAACGGTCAGGTCGTCGTCGCCGGCGACGGGCAGGTGTCGATGGGCAACACCGTCGTCAAGCACCATGCCCGCAAGGTCCGGCGTCTCTATCACGAGCAGGTCGTTACCGGGTTCGCCGGGGCTACCGCCGATGCCTTTACACTGTATGACCGGCTCGAACAAAAACTCGAACAGTATCACGGCAATTTGTTGCGCTCCGCGGTCGAACTGGCCAAGGATTGGCGTACCGACCGTATGCTGCGTCGCCTCGAGGCGATGCTGGTTGCCGTCGACAAAGACCATTCACTGCTGATATCCGGTACCGGTGATGTGATAGAGCCTGATACCGGTGTGCTGGCCATCGGTTCAGGCGGTCCGTACGCTCATGCCGCCGCGCTGGCCCTGGTCCGCAAAAGCGGGTTGGACGCGGAAGAAATTTGCCGGACGGCGATGGACATAGCCGCCTCCATCTGCATTTACACCAACGATTCAATTGTGCTGGAAAAGATATGATTGACAGACAATCCCTGACACCCCGGGAAACACTCGCGGAACTGGACAAATATATCGTCGGCCAGGCCGATGCAAAACGGTCGGTGGCCATCGCCCTGCGCAACCGCTGGCGACGGCGCCAGGTGCCTGAGCCGCTGCAGGAGGAGATCGCCCCGAAAAATATCATCATGATCGGCCCGACCGGGGTCGGCAAGACGGAAATCGCCCGCCGCCTGGCGACGCTTGCCCAGTCGCCGTTCGTCAAGGTCGAAGCGTCGAAATTCACCGAGGTCGGCTACGTCGGCCGTGACGTCGAATCGATGGTCCGTGATCTGGTGGAAATCGCCATCACCATGGTCAAGGCCGAGGAACAGGCGCGACTCGAGGGGCTGGCCGAGGCCGCAGCCGAGGACAAGATGCTCGATCTGTTGTTGCCGCCGTCGCCGAACCGGCGCGGGCCATTGTCGGATACCGGGCCGGAAGGCGCCACCTCGTTCACCCTGGTCACCCAGGAGCAGCACGCCCCGGCGGCTGCTGCCGGCGATCATGAAGATTCGACCCGGGAGCGCATCCGGCAGATGCTGCGAGCCGGTAAATTTGCCGAACGGGAGGTGGAGTTGACGCTGGACGAGGCGAAATCGATGCCGATGGTGGAGATCATGACGACCTCGGGCATGGAGGAAATGCAGTCGAACCTGCAGGATGCCTTCAGCAAGATCTTTCCGCGCAAGAAGAAAAAACGGCGCCTCAAAGTGCCCGAAGCGATGGCAGCTCTGAAGCAGCAGGAGATGGAGCGGCTGGTCGATATGGACAAGGTGATGAAGGAGGCCCTGCGGCGCAGTGAACAATCGGGAATTATCTTCCTCGACGAAATAGACAAGATCGCTTCCCGCAGCGGTGGTATGAGCCATGGTCCGGATGTGTCCCGTGAAGGCGTGCAGCGCGACTTGCTGCCGATCGTCGAGGGCACGACGGTCACTACCAAGCACGGTCCGGTGAAGACGGATCATATCCTGTTTATCGCGTCCGGCGCCTTTCATGTCAGCAAGCCGTCCGACCTGATCCCGGAGATGCAGGGCCGGTTTCCGATCCGCGTGGAACTGCAGCCGCTTGGTGAGGAGGAATTTGTCAGGATCCTCACCGAACCGGAAAATGCGCTGACCAAACAATATATCGCTTTGCTGGCTACCGAGGGGATCGAACTATCCTTCGATGACAGTGCGATCAGGGAAATGGCCCGGATTGCCGTCGAGGTCAACGAAAACACCGAAGAGATCGGAGCCCGGCGGCTGCATACGGTGATGGAGCGGGTTCTCGACGAATTGTCGTATGATGCTTCGGAACGGCCGGCGGGCAGCTTTGTCGTCACCGCCGACTATGTCAGAAAGCAATTGCAGACTATCATCGAGGATCGGGACCTGAGCCGGTTCATCCTGTAGCGTAGCGGATACAGCGGAGCAAACTATCATGACAGGATTACTGGCGAAGATCTTCGGGCGGAGCGAATCAGGCCGAGAAAATGGAGGCAGCCCGCCGGACGCCGCGGAGCAGCTGCTCGTCTGCCCGTCGTGCGGTGATGAGTACCGGGCCGGTTTTCACAGCTGCGCTGCCTGTGGCTGCGAACTTGTGCCAGCGACGGGCAGGGGCAGCGGTAGTGACGGGACGAGGCTTGCAGAACGGCACGGCGACGAACCGGTCGAGATTGGTGCCGGCGAGGAAGTGGTAACCATTCGTCAGGTGACCCTGGCGGAGGGCAAGCGCTTGCGCCGGCTGCTTGGCCAACACGGTATTGCTGCGGTACTGGTCGGGGACGGACCGCCAGCGGGTGGCGGCTGTTGCCCGCCGGCTTCGATACAATTGCAGATCAGACCCCGGGACGCTGTAGCGGCACAACAACTGCTGCAGGAGGACTATCGGCGACTGACCGGATTGACCGAGCAGCAGACAGCGGCCGAGGCTGAGCACAACGGGGCCGAGCGGGCAGATGCGCCGCACTGCGCCGCCTGCGGCCATATGCTGGCGGACGGTCAGCTGGAATGTCCCGATTGCGGTCTGTGTCGCCCCCCGTCGGACTGACTTCGGTGACGGGACGTCACAAGGAACAATGATGGTCGGCGTCATGGTCTCGGACGGG
>JAZBPM010000262.1:0-12340 GCA_036351615.1 Desulfofustis sp. | reverse complement strand
GGGGCTGCCCTGCCGCTGTTGCCGGCCGAATTCATCGTTGGCGTCTGTATCATCGCCACCGCTCCGGTAACCGTGTCCTCCGGAACGATTATGACTGCCATAGCCCGCGGCAATGTGCCCCTGTCGCTGCTGATCTGCATCCTCACCAACTTCCTGGCCATCTTTTCCATTCCGGTGATGCTCAATCTCCTGCTCTCGGTCGGCCGGGATATCGACCTGCCGGTCCTGCACATGCTTGGCGGACTCGCGCTCAAAGCCCTGCTCCCCCTGATTCTCGGGCTGCTGGTTAGGCCGGTGGCAAAAGGTTTTGTCAAGAGATACAGCCACCATCTGTCGATTTTTCAATCCGCCATCATCATCCTGGTCATCTTTAATGCGGTCAGCAACTCGGCCGACGACCTGACCGACTTGGGCAGCTCGATCATCGCCGTCACGGTTTTTATGATCTGCCTGCACGTTTTCATGCTGGTCTTCAATTACCTGTTCGCCCGTCTGATCAGGCTGGACCACGCCTCGCTGGTGGCCTTTACCATCCATACCTCACAAAAGACGCTGGCCGTCAGCTATATCGTCTGGGCCGGCCATTTCGCCGCCGACTATCCGGCGGCATTCATCCCGGCAATCATCTGCCAGCTCACCCAGATGACGCTCGGCACCTTTGTTGCCGATTTTTTCAAAAACCACCGCCGGTCGCCGGTCCGCACCTGACCCGTACGGCAGCTATCAATGGTCAGGGCCGCAGCACGGCCGCCCGCCACTGAACCAAACACCATAGCCACGGCTTCGGTGCCGGCGGCAGCCGGTAGCGGCCACCTTGAAAACCGGCATGTGCGCCTAATCTCCCGATTAGCGAGTAGTAGAATCTGTCGAGGCAGCCGGCGGTTTCGCCTCCACGGCTGCCAGAAAATCAACCAAGGCCCTGTTGAACAAATCAGGTTCCTCGGCATTGACGGCGTGACCGCTTCGGGGGAAGATCCACAGGGCGGCATCGGGCAGCGTCTTCTTGAGCAACAGGCTCGGCTCCAACGCCGGGGCATCCTCATCGCCGACGACGATCATCACCGGCAGGTTCACTTCACGCAACAGATGCGTCATCTCATGGAGGGACGGCCGTTTGGCCTGGATACCGCGCAGGGTCAGGCTTGCACCCAGCGGATCGAGCGCTGTCGCCATATGCTCGACAAAGTCCTGCCAGCCCCGCGGGTCTTTTCTTTTGAAAGTCAGCCGTGTCGGCCCGTTGGCATAGGTCCGGGTCGCCTGCGCGATATCGGCCTCAATGCCGTCGGCCAGCACCTCGTTGCTGGTCAACCAGGCGGCACGTTCAGCGGCGATGGAACCGTATCCGCAGCCGCAGAGGGTAACCGAACGTGCTCGTGGACCGTACCGCAGAGCGAAATCAAGCGCGGTGACACTACCCATGGACAGACCGACGATATGGGCCGTTTCGATATTCAGAGCCGTCAATAACCGGGCCAGATCGTCGCCGGCGATCTGCTGGCTGTAAGCGGACTGCTCCCGGGGAACATCCGACGGCGGATAGCCTCTGGCATTATAGGCGATACAACGGTATGACCGGCTCAAATAGCGCAGCTGGGCCTCCCAGCTGCTTAGATTCCCCCCGAACTCATGGGCAAACACCACCGGGACTCCGGAACCGGCTTCTTCGTAGTACAACCGAACTGAATTGGATTCGATATATGGCATGTTTTCCTCAACTCCTTTTTTTTATATGAAAATCGGGGGGACTGGTTTTAACCTGTCCCCCGCTAACTTTCACTAACCGGATCTTCGGACCACGGCGTCGATTTTCATCGTTCGTTGTGACGTCCCGTCATGGGGTTTTTATGAACATCGGCGGGACAGGTTTTAACCTGTCCCCCGCTCACTTTCAAAAACCAACCAGCCTTTCCGACCACGGCGCTCTTTTCATCGATCGTTGTGACCATCAGTCATGGGGGTTATACAAAAAACAGTTCCACAGGCTGAACTCCCCGGGCAGGTTGATTCTCTCGGAGACTGCCTCGTGGAGGCCCGGCGGGACGGAGAATATTCCTCGTCCGGGAGCAGCCCCATCCGCTCTTGTGTATACAGGTATACTTTCACCTCCTCGCCCCGTCAACAGCTTTTGGCCTCCTCCGGGAAAACCCGGATTTCAGTTCAACAGCGAAACAAGCGAGACCTCTGGGCGAAAGGCGGAACATTTCGTTGCAAGGGGGTGTAGTGTTCATATCCACCTCAGGAACTCCCCGAAAACCGCGCGTTCCGGAAAGTGTTTGTCGACACGCCCAATAATGCACAATACATCATCGCGGTGACAGCCGGTTCCTCCTGACGGTGATCCGAGAAAACCGATAGGACTTGACATCCCAGCGGATCAGTTAATGCGCGACAGCCAAAAAACGGCTATGATACCCGGCAACAGGCGTTGGAACGATACGCTATGACACTGACCGGCAGGAGGCCTTGGCCCATTGTCCCGATCAGGTGGCATGTTCCATAACACCGGGAGTCGCATGCTTTTCCCTCGTCCTCGATCCATCAGCGCGATTCTGAATCTGCTCATTCTGATCGCGGTGTTACCCGTCCTGGGCATTCTGATCCACTCAAGTATCGAACAACGACGGCACCACATCGAGGATGCAGAGCGGGAAGTCCTGCTGATCACCCGATCCATGGCCGAAGTCCTGGCCGGTGTTACCGACTCGGTCAGGCAAACCCTGACCACCCTGGCCTCAATCGATGCTATCCGTAACGGCGACCTGGTGCGCTGTGCCGACCTGTTGCGCACCACCTGTGCCGGCAATCCACGCATCTATAGCATCTCCCTGACCGACGCATCAGGCAGTGTAGTGGCCGCCAGTCGACCGTTTACCAGCGTGTCACTGGCGGATCGGCGGCACGTTCGTCAGGCGTTTACCACGGGGCAATTTGCACCTGGAGAATACATTGTCACCAGAATGGGCGGCGAAAAATCAAGCTTCTCCTTCGCCTACCCAATCCCGGATCGAGACGGCAGCCCCCACATGGTCTTGACGGCAGTTCTCTTTCTTGATCGAATCAGTGGCTTTCTCGATTTTACCAATCTGCCTGACGGCTCGTTCATGGCCATAACCGATTATCGGGGTATCAGGGTTCTCTACCATCCGGCCAGCGAAACGAATCCGATTGGTGTCCCGATCCGTCCCGAAAGCTGGGAGATGGGCCGGGACAGCCTGCAACCGAAGCTCTTTAGACAACAGGGTTCGGATGGGCGGAAACGAATCTTTGCCGTCGAACCGCTCAGACTCTCCCCCGGAGAACCACCTTACCTCTATGCCTGGGCCGGCATTCCCGAAGAACAGGTCCTGCAGCCACTCAATGACATCCTGTGGCGAAACCTGCTGCTGATGGCCTTGATCACCGGCCTGGCAATGGCGTTCTCCCGGCTGCTCGGCACGGTCTCCTTTATCAGGCCACTCCGCCGGCTGGTCGCTGCCACCGCCAGGGTCGCCGAAGGTAACCTGGCAACACGCAGCGGGTTGAACTCGTGCGGCGGTGAAATCGGCGCACTTGCCGGGGCCTTCGACAACATGACCGACTCACTGCAACGTAACAGGGCTGAACTGCAGCAACGGGAGCGTCACCTTGAAGAGGCACAGCGCATTGCCCACATCGGCAGCTGGGAATGGGACGCGCAGCGAGACGTTTTCCTGTGGTCCAAGGAACTTTATAAGATTCTTGAGGTCAATCCCGACAATGATCCGCCAGCCCTTTCCCGGCTCGGTGATATCATCGGTCTCGACAGCCTGCACAGGCTGCGAACGGCTATGTTCGATACCCTGAAACAGGAAAAGGGCTTCGAGGTGGAACTCCAACGCTCCAAAACAGACGCCACCACCAGCTGGCTAGTGGTCCGCGGCGAGCGGCTCACGCCAAACCGGCTGCGCGGTACCGTCCTCGATATCTCGTCCCGGAAACAGGCGGAGATGGAACGTCAATCGATTCACGAGCAATTACTCCACTCCCAACGACTGGAGTCGATCGGTCGTCTCGCCGGCGGCGTTGCCCACGATTTCAACAACATGCTCGGGGTGATCATCGGCTATACCGAATTGTCTCTGGAAAAGTTGCCGCCCCACGAACCGTTACGCGCCAACCTGCAGGAGGTACACAAAGCCGCCAGCCGCTCCAGTGAACTGGTCCGGCAATTATTGGCTTTCGCCCGGCGTCAGACGGCCACGCCGCAGGTGCTCGATCTCAATACTACCATCGCCGCCATGCTGACCATGCTGCAACGTTTGATCGGCGAGGATATCGAGCTGCTCTGGCAACCGGCCGACGGCCTCTGGCCGGTACGCATCGACCCCGGACAGATCGACCAGATCCTCGCCAATCTCTGCGTCAACGCCCGTGATGCAATGGCTGGAAACGGCCGGATGGTTATCGCCACCACCAATTTCACCGCTACCTATGACCATTATCATGGCATGGATGCATGTCCGCCGGGCGATTACGCGCAGATCGTGGTGAGCGATAACGGATGCGGCATGGATGCCGAGGTCAGCAAACAGATTTTCGAACCGTTTTTCACTACAAAGGAACTGGGTAAAGGCACCGGTCTCGGACTGTCCACGATATTCGGCATCGTCGGCCAGAATAATGGTTTTATCGAGGTCAGCAGCCGGCCCGGCGCCGGAACGACCTTTACCGTAAACCTCCCCCGTTTCCGCAACAGCGAAAGCCCGTCTCCAGACAGCGAGGAATCCCGGCCGACAACCGACCCTGCATGACAATAGGGCAATCCGCAGAGCACCGCTTTCCTGCATAATCGCTCCCGTCGCGTTCAGATGATTCCAGGGGCCCCCTCAGTGTACAAAAATATGTTGCTCTCTGGTATAGTACGCGATGGTGCGGTCTTGTATCCGGAAATCGCCGCCTGCCTGATCTGAAAATCAGCAATCCAGCGGTCGGAAGATTTGATCTGCGCCCCGACGAATGAGGAACCACCCGTTAATACGTTATGGGCATTACGACCGATATCATTATCATTGTGCTTGCCGCCTTCTTCTGCGGCTTGATTATGCAGCGGCTGCAACAGCCGCTGATTCTCGGCTACATCATCGCCGGCATCATCCTCAGCCCGCATTCCGGCGGCTTTACCATCAGCCAGACCCACGACATCGAACTGCTCGCTGAGATCGGGGTGGCCCTGTTGCTGTTTGCACTCGGCCTGGAATTCTCTCTCAAGGATCTCAAACCGGTTAAGTTCATCGCGCTGATCGGCACGCCCATCCAGATCGTACTGACCATCATCTTTGGTTACGGCCTCGGTATGATGTTCAATCTGGACTGGAACAGTTCATTATGGCTCGGCGCGATGATCAGCCTATCCTCGACCATGGTCCTGCTGAAAACCCTGATGAACCAGGGCTGGCTCGGCACCCTGTCGAGTAAAGTGATGATCGGCATGCTCATCGTTCAGGACCTGGCCGTGGTACCGATGATGATCATTCTGCCCCAGCTGAACGATCCCGCCGCCGGCCTAAGTTCACTCGGCAGCGCCGCGATCACCGCCATGCTGTTTCTGGCCGCCATGCTCGTGCTCGGGACCAAACTACTGCCGGCTATTCTCCGCCATATCGCCCGGCTCGGTTCGCGCGAACTCTTTCTGCTGGCCATTACCGCCATCGGACTCGGGGTCGGCTATGCGACCCACCTGGTCGGCCTCAGCTTCGCGTTCGGCGCTTTTGTGGCCGGCATGGTGCTCAGCGAATCGGATTACGGCCACCAGGCACTCAGCGATATCATCCCGCTGCGCGACCTGTTCAGCCTGCTCTTTTTCGCCTCTGTCGGCATGCTGCTCGACCCCACCTTCCTGGTGGAAAACTGGCACCAAGTGGCCTTGCTGGTCCTACTGGTCAGTATCGGCAAGGGGCTTATCTTCGGCACGCTGGCGATAATTTTCCGTTATGGCAACGTCGTACCGCTGGCCGTCGGCCTCGGCCTGTTCCAGATCGGCGAGTTTTCTTTCGTACTTGCCCGGGTCGGCGTAGCCACCGAATCGATCGACACGGACCTCTACAACCTGGTCCTGACCGCAGCGGTCACAACGATGATCATGACCCCGCTCATTTCCTCGCAAACCTCACGGCTATACGCGCTGAAAAAGAAATGGTTCCGTCACGAACCGCTGGAGAGCGTCAATATCCCGGAGGAAGGGCTGCACGATCACGTGGTTATTGCCGGCAGCGGCCGGGTCGGTTTCCGTATCGCCGAGGTGCTCAAACGGCTCGACGTATCATTCGTCCTGGTGGAACTCGATCAGCAACGGGTAGAGCAGGCCAAAGAGGCTGGCTTTCCGGTGGTCTACGGTGACGGCAGTCACCGCATCGTCCTCGACGTCCTGTCGATACAGACTGCCTCATTGCTGGTAGTGACCATCCCGAGCATTGTCACCGCCCAGGCGATCATCAAGCAAGCCCGCAAACTCAACCAGCAGATGCGGGTCGTCGCCCGTATCTCGGAGCCCGAGTTTTTCGAGGTGTTCAAAGAATTACGGGTCAACGACCTGGTCTACCCGGAATTCGAGGCCGGCCTGGAGATGACCAGGCAGGTACTGTTCCACCTCCATCTGACACCCTCGGAGATCCAGCGCCAGACCGAAACCATGCGTCAGGAATTTCTCGCCCCACAACTCGCGGACGGAGAACACTTTCGCACGCTCGGCCAACTCTGCGCCGCCGATCTGCAATTTGACCTGGAATGGATCAGACTCGAACCTGACAACACCCTGATCGATCGCAGCATCGGCGAGGCGGCCATCCGCCGCAGCACCGGTGCGTCGGTGGTCGGGGTGATGCGCGACAAAGAGTTGACACCGAACCCCGGGCCGGAATTCAAATTTCAGAAAAACGATATGGTGGCCATTATCGGCTCCGAAGCGGCTCGCCAGGCCTTTCGCCTTTTCCAGCCGATCGTCGCTTAACCAATTCCGAACTTAATTCTGATCTAATCCTGATCAATAGTGTCTAGAATTGTCTTCGGTATCAGATGATTGGACCTCTTCCCGGCAGGATCAGACAATGCGCACCATTCTCTTTATCTGCGAACACAATTCCGCCCGCAGTCAAATGGCCCAAGCATATCTCAATCACTATGGTGACGACAGACTGCAGGCCGAAAGCGCCGGCCTCGAACCGGGGGAACTCAATCCCCTGGTCGTCGAAGTCCTGCGCGAAGACGGCATCGATATCGCCGGCGCGGCGACACGCAGTGTCTTCGAACTCTACAAAAACGGTAAGCAGTATGATGCGGTGATCACCGTCTGTTCCCCGGAGGTTAGCCGGAAATGTCCTATTTTCCCCGGACGGGTACTACGCCAGAACTGGGCCTTCGCCGATCCGTCATCATTCACCGGGACCTGGGAAGAACGACTGCAACAGACCCGGACGGTCCGCGACCAAATCAAACAGAAAGTCATTGAATTCACTGCCGCTTACAGAGAACAGGGCGTCAAGTTGTTTATTCAGTCCACCTGATCCACCGCTTCGCTTCCCCGTCGATCACTTCCCGTCGATAATCAGCTTTCTGATCTCCTGATCTTCGAGAATCTGCTGGACGATCCGGGACAACTGCTCGTTGAGCAGTGGTTCCAAATCATCGAGGTCGGGCCGGGTTACCGACACGCGGGTCGACTCCTTGCGATAGCGTTTCGTCAGAGCATCACCATCGCCGGTGATCGTTATCGAAACCGCGCTGACGGCCGTGATGTCATAGAGGACCTTGGGCTTGGTGACAGTTGCCAACAACTCTTCAACGGCAAGCTCCAGATGAGCCGGCGCCTGCTGCGAAAAGACCAGCCCCTGTCCGCGCAACCCATCTGCCAATTGCTCAGCTATAACGACATGCGGCGGATTACGGTTGGGGATCGGGATCGGCGGATCATCTTTGATTAAATAGCGGACAACTTCCTGGTACTCCCTGCCGTCATGCCCCCGCAGGGAGATCATCGAGCCATCGGGATATATGTTTACCGGTTGGGTGGCAACACTGAGGGTGAGATTGGCATCCAGCGGCAGAGTCGGGGCACAGCTGATGATCAGCCACAAGCATGCACAAGCAAAAAGATACCATGATTTCATAATCTGCTCCGAAAAAGGCACAAAAGGGCTCGTATAGCAGCCGACGTCGACATACCGCTGCTGCGTCGGTCAGGCAATGGCAGCAAACGCGGTCACAGACAACATAGTTGGAACACTAACGGTCTTTATCGGCAGCGTCAAGCCGTACCTCCACCGTCAGGGCAGCACGCGGTCCGGTCAAAACGAATCAGGCGGGAGCGCGGCGGTCCCGGACCACCGCCGAGCCGGAGGTGGCTTTGGCCAGTTTTTTCAAATCACCGGCGATTGAGGCTATTTCAGCAAAAGAAACCATGGGATACATCTCCGTCGACACGATACCGATGGACAACGAGAGTAGACCGAATTTTCTTTTCACACCGTCACGATCCTCCCCGAGATAGTAGCCGAGATGGCACGTCTCGGGACTATGAAAGGTAGGCCGCAATTGTTCGAAACGATCAATAATCGCCCGGCAGATCAGCAATGAGTTCTTCGGACGAGTGATAACGATGAAATCGTCCCCACCGATATGTCCGGCAAAGCGGATCTCACTCGTCTCACGGGCATCAAGGCACTCATTGATAATGGCAGCGGTCGCCTTAATCACCCGATCGCCTTTTTCAAAACCATGATAATCGTTGAATGGTTTGAAGGAATCGATATCGATATAGCAAACATCGAAATGGATCGATTTTGACAGCAATGACACGATTTGTCTCTGGATAGCCTCATTTCCGGGCAAACCGGTCAGAGGGTTGGCCCCGCGCGCCGAGTTCATCGAGTTCTCGGTGACGGCATTGAGAACCTCGCTTACCGAAACCATGCCCATATAACGGCCGCTGCGGGTGACACATATGTCGTCATAAGTCGTCTGGATCCGCCTTTCATGGACCTTGCGAGAGACCTCTTCAACGCTGAGGTAATCAGGAACCTGCAACAACTCCCGCTCCATGACATCGGCCACGTTCTTGTAATAATTGAGATTGAGGCCATAACCATGACGTCCCACCATATGGTTCTCCATGAACCGGTGACGATTGATCAGGCCACTCAACCGGCCATTCTCGAGAACCGGCAGGCAGAGGAGTTCAGGATGGTCGGTGAATCGCTTCAATACGTCGAGTGCTCGTTCTTCGGCCAAGGCAGGCTGAACGCTTACGGCAATATCACCGATACAGACCACTTCGCTGAAGACGGCAGTTGCCTGGCAATCCGGCAACAAGTCAGCTACGGTAGCCGTCAAGTCGCAAACGGCAAGTTTCGGGGCCGGCCTGGCAAAATAAAACCCCTGCAGCAAATCGATTCCAACCGATAGGCAGGTTCTGACATCTTCCCGATCCTCGATGCCTTCCGCAATGACATCGACACCAATCCGGTGGCAGGCAGTGGCAATGGCGTCAATCAGATTGTAATTGACCCGGCTCTTCTCCTGTTTCTGAAAAAAATGTCGATCGATCTTGACGAAATCGGGTTCCAGGATAGAGAGCATTTTCAGCCCGCCGTAACCGGCACCGAAATCATCGATGGCGATACGAAAACCGCTTTTCCGGTAATGCCTGATTACCTTTTGAAAAAGCTGATAATTCGACACCGCGTCCCGTTCGGTTATCTCCAGCACGATCATATCCTTGTCCAGACCGGCCCGGGCGGCCAATTGCTCAGTCGCACCGGTGCTGTACTCCGGGTGTTGCAAACTGTTCGGACAGATGTTGAGGAAAAGCGGACAGCCGGTCTGCTGAATACAACGCTCTGCGGCACCCTCTATACCGTTGCGCCGGCAAAGCATGTCCAGATCCAGAGTGAGATCGTGTCGCTGGGCCTGTTCAAACAAACAGTCGATGCTGCCGAACGGATTCTCTCTCTTGGTTCGACACAGCGCTTCATAGCCAAACACCTGACGTTTGCTCAACGAGACGATTGGCTGGAAATGGGCGGTCAAACCGTTACTGCCGATCAGTTCGGCAAGAACGGTCCCGGTATCTGCCGGGCCACAATGGGCAGGGATTGCCGAGACATCATGGTCTTCATGAAAAAGTGAAATTATCGTCATAACATAAACGTTCCAGACAACGATGGGCCGACACGGCGGAAAGGTCTGGGCGAAGGCCGTCCCTCCGCACCAAACCCGCACCCGTTTGATTGCCGCCGCCTTGAGGCGGTCTTTTGGACCTGGCCGTCGGCAGGTCTGCAACAGCGTACCAACACTAGCCGCTTGTTGTTATGATCTGATTAAGAAATCATGAGATTGTTGCGTTGCCATCATCCATTTCGTCAGATAAGGATCTACTCTCGAGTTCGAACGCTCTAACACGGGGAACCGGAAGAAGCGCCGCATATGTTGGCAAAAGAAAGCGGGAAGGAGTAGGAAAATACCAAACTGTGCCCTGTAACGGCGTTTAACCGATATTCGAGAAACTCTACGACGTGAAGAACCAGAGCGCACTCATGCGAAACAGGAAGGGTCAGTCTTTCTTCTGCTTTATTTCTTCTTCGATATAACGCAGGACATAGCGACGCCCGTTAATCGTCGAGCTGATCGTCCAGACGAGCAGCAGGACGCCCAGGCCAAGCACCAGCGGCAGCGCCGGGCGCGGAACCAGGATGGCAACCGCCACAAGCACGAGCATGCCGATGCCGAGAAACTTCATGGCCCGGCTCCTCGCCTGCTGAATAATTTCGTGGGCCGCCTGTTCGGTAGTGACGCCGCTGCGACGCATTGCCTCTCTCATGGTCTCATAGGCGAGTTGGTGTCGCCGTGCCATTCGACCAAAAGGATCACTGAGATTCATAGATTACCAGGGTAGAATAAGGAAAAAAGTCAACATATCGATTGGCGGTCAACGCAGCTCGTAGCTCGCGAGGCCGCATGCTCCAAAGGATTGACCGTCGGCCGTCGCAGCCTTGCGTGAAAGGTACGCACCGCTTGACTGTTTTCGTGACGGCAATCCATGGATCTGGTACCTTAATCTATGTGGCCGCAAAAGACCAGCAACGAAGAGGGCGCCACTGCCGGTAAAAACTCCATTCATATGAATAACACTCCGAGTCCAGATCAGAAAGTTGCCGCGCTGATGGCCTGCGCGCGGACCGTTTTACAGCAGCGTTCCTTCCCCGAGTGCGCCCGATCGCTCTTTGACCACTGCTGCCGTCTGACCGGTGCCGTCTCCGGTTACGTTGCGCTGTTGAGTCCCGACGGCCATGAGAACGAGGTGTTATTTCTCGAAGCCGGCAACCTGCCCTGCTCCGTCGACCCGCTCCTGCCGATGCCGATCCGCGGGCTCCGCGCCACTGCCTATCACCGCCACCAGACGGTATACGAAAACGATTTCATGAACAGCCGGTGGGTCGCCTTTATGCCGGCAGGCCACGTCGACCTGCGCAATGTGCTCTTTGCGCCGCTCAATATCGACGGCCAGACCGTGGGTATTATGGGACTGGCCAACAAACCGTCTGATTTCACCGACGACGACGCCGAAATCGCCTCAGTCATTGGCGAACTGGCAGCCATTGCCCTGGCCAACAGCCGCTATCTCGATCTGCTCAACGAAAAAACCGTCTCCCTGGAGCGGGCCCTGGCCGAGATCAAAACCCTGCGCGGCCTGTTGCCGATCTGTTCTCAGTGCCGCAAGGTCCGTGACGACGCCGGACTCTGGCAGCGACTGGAGGGCTATCTGGAACAGCATACCGATACCCGCTTTACTCACGGTCTCTGTCCCGATTGCATCAGGGAATTATATCCGGATGAAGCGGACGCGATTCTCGGCGGCCCCAAGAATCTTGATCCGCCCCAGTCCTGAGCTGGTACCGCGATGGATCTGTCCATTTTAATAGCTGATCTCTTCCGGAACGGTAAGTGCTGCCTGACCGATCACAACAGATCCATTACAAAATCAAGATTTTGTCTCTTTCAAGATTCCCGTAAGATTATCGGAATATATTCTGGCTTTCTCACAAACGGTTTCCGATGAAAAAACCGGACTGGATGGAACGGGCCGAGGAACCTCTCGGCTCCTGGGCGGTCTTTATCGGCGAGAACGGACCGACCAGCGAAAAGATCACCGGCCGGCTCCATATAACGACTTGGCATGTCTACTTTATTGCCGGTCTTCACCTTGATCGCCGCGCCGGACTGATGATGACCGGCGGCCGGTTCGACTATCACGCCGACGTTCGGCCGCCGTTTCAGGTCAGCGATAAACGGATCAAAGTCGCCCGGAATCAGATACGCCGCGTCACCACCT
>JAZBPM010000261.1:0-3006 GCA_036351615.1 Desulfofustis sp. | reverse complement strand
GAAACACCGGGGTCCAGGGTGTGGATGTCCGAAGACACACCGACCACCAGGGTGGTTTTATCCTCGGCGACGGCCGGGCCGGCAATCAAGAGCAGTACAGCACATAGTGACAACCACAATTTCTTCATGCTTCATCCCTCCTCTGTGAACGTTGTTGATTCAGCGTCATCGGGCACCAGCAGCGTCCCTTGGCGCTGTGTCTCGCTGCATGGAAAATGGGTCAGGCCAATTAATTTTACATCGCACAGCCCAAGAACGTAATGATAATTTTTGTATGAAAATCGGCGGGACTGGTTTTGACCTGTCCCCCGCTCACTTTCATAAATCGGCGGGACTGGTTTTAACCTGTCCCCCGCTAACTTTATAAGCAAGCGTTGTTCCCACTCTGGTCGAAGCTGGTAAGCAGGTATTGGCCAGTCGATATCTTCTTTAGATGCTAGTCTCTCTTCGCGCATTCTTTGACTCTATCGCGTGGCAAATATACTTCTTTCACGACAACCTTGATATTATAATGTGCCGGCGGGAGACAAACTTGTTTGTTGTTTTTCCGGCAGGCATGATATTCTTTTCGCATGATTCAAGGTTCCCTCAGGTTCATTCTCCCGGCTTGTGCGCCCGGATGATGCTATCGCAATGGCACTAATGGCCATTTTTTAACCAGTTTCTCTCATGGACTGAAGGGCGAGCAAGAGCTTCTCTCTTTTTCAGATCCTGCCGACGTCTACAGGTTACTCATGGCCGATAATCGAGCTTCCCGTAACAACAATCCGACACTCAGTCCACCGAATCTAAAAGAGTGTCAGGACATTTTGCTCAATGCCCCGATTGGTATATACGCCTCGACTCCGGAAGGTCGTTTTATCGATGCCAACCCGGCCCTGGCACGTCTCTATGGCTACGATTCCCTTCACGAACTGATTGATGCGATTTCAGATATCAACGCCCAGATTTATGTTGATCCGACTGACCGGAAACACTTTGTTCGCCAACTCAAGGACCACGGCAAACTGATCAGCCATCAGTGCCGCCAGCGACGCAAGGACGGATCGTTCTTTTGGGCCTCTGAATATGCCCGTGCAGTTCGTGATGACGCAGGGAAGCTCACTCATTATCAGGGCTTTATTATCGATATTTCCGATCAGAAACGGGTGGAGGAGGCCCTGGAAAAACGACTGCTGGCACTGTTGCAGCCACGTGATACGATGGGTGACATTGCCATCGAGGACCTTTTTGCGATAACCGACCTGCAGCGACTCCAGGACCAGTTCGCACAGGCAACCGGCGTGGCATCGATCATTACCCATACCGACGGGAGACCCGTTACCAAGCCCAGTAATTTCTGCCGTTTGTGCAGTGATATTATTCGCACTACCGACGTCGGCCGGGCCAACTGCTTTCATTCCGACGCCATGATCGGTCGTGCCTGCGTGGAAGGTCCGACGGTGCAGACATGCCTGAGTGGAGGGCTCTGGGATGCAGGTGCCGGCATCACGGTCGGGGGGCGGCATATTGCCAATTGGCTGATTGGGCAGGTCCGTGACGAAACGCAGCCTGAAGAGGAGATTCGCGCCTATGCCAGGGTCATTGGCGCCTCTGAGGAAGCGGTCATCGAGGCGTATCGGGATGTGCCGACGATGCCTCGTGAGCAGTTCGAGCGTATTGCCCAGATGCTCTTTACGTTGGCCAACCAGATGTCGTCAACTGCCTATCAGAACGTGCAACAGGCCCGTTTCATCAGCGAACGCAAAAAGGTGGAGTTGGCCATTCGAGAGAGAGAGAGCCTGCTGAAAAGCGTTTTGAGAAGTGCGCCGGTCGGTATCGGCGTAGTTATCAATCGTGTCATCAAGCAAGCCAACCAGCGGTTATGTGAACTTTCCGGTTATTCCGCTGAAGAACTTATTGGTCAAAGTGCCCGGATCTTCTACCCCGACGATGAAGAATTCACCACGGTCGGGGCGCGGAAATACGCACTGATTGGCGACCATGGTAGCGGAAGCGTCGAGACTCGCTGGCGGCACAAGGATGGAACGATGATCGACATCCTGCTCAGTTCGACGCCCATCGTGGCCAGCGACCTGTCCAAAGGCGTAACTTTTTCCGCACTGGATATCACGGAGCGCAAAGACAACGAACGGGCACTGCGGCTCAGTGAGAACAAGTTGGCCGGCTATGCCAGGCAGATGGAGCAGTTCAGCATCTCCGCCTCGTCAATGCTCTCCATCAAGGACGAGAACATCGTTTTTGCCAGAATCAGCCAGGCTATCGTCGACTATTCCGATTTCAGGCGGGTGCTTATCTCTCTGTTCAAGGATGAGGCCCCGTACCGGGATATCATCGGTTACGGCGGTATTTCCGAGGAGGTCGTTGCCCGGCTTGCCGACATTCCTCTGCCGAAGAGCTGGTATGACCATGTGTTTGCCCAGGGGCTGCGTTTGGGACAGTCCAGTTATTACATCCCCCACACCATGAAGCATATCCTCAATCAGGATGCCACGGTGTACGGTGAAGGACATGCTCCGGTGAGCGAATCGGCCTGGCATCCGGAGGACAATCTTTTTGTTCGCCTCAGCGATGAGCAGGGAACCTTTATCGGCGTCATTTCCGTCGATGAATCAAAATCCGGGCTTCGGCCATCCCTGGAAACCGTCCGGCCGCTGGAAATCTATGCCGGCATGATTGGTCAGATTATTGTTTTGAAACGTGAACAGGCGAACCGGGAGCGGTTGGAGGAGCAACTCAGGATGGCCCAGAAGATGGAGTCCGTGGGACGCCTGGCCGGCGGCGTCGCCCACGACTTCAACAACATGCTCGGCGTGATTCTTGGCTATTCGGAATTAGCCCTTGCCCAGATTGGGACAGAGCAGCCGATCAGCGGGGCGCTCCAGGGGATTCATCAGGCGGCGCGGCGTTCGGCCGATCTCACTCAGCAATTGCTGGCCTTCGCCCGCAAACAGGAGGTCGTTCCCAGAGTCCTTGACTTAAACGAGGTCCTGGCCGGGATGCTCG
>JAZBPM010000260.1:0-12620 GCA_036351615.1 Desulfofustis sp. | reverse complement strand
GGCTACCTTGAAAAGTTGTCTTTTCTCTCGAACTCTGCGTTACACATGAAAATTTTATCCTCGGAATATCATCTATATGCCTGCGGCAAAATTTTCTTACGCGCCTCGATCTTGAACGAAATTTCGAATGTTTCAAGCTCCCCATAAGCGAACCTTGAAACAGTGCCATTTCGCCCAAAGCCATCGCTGCGCAATCAAATTTAATCCTCGGAATATCATCCATGCCTGCGGTAAAATTTTCTTACGCCCTTTATTCTCGCACGAAATTTCGGATCGATCTTGAACGAAATTTCGGATTTTCAAAATCCCCGGATGATACTATTCATCGCCAACAAACGAGTCGCTTCCTTCTTCTCCCCAGCTTCAGCACATTTTCAATTATTACCGTATATGGATGGTAATTCATTATATTAACACCATATTTGTGATCATTTTCTTGTCATTCCGACGATTTTTCCCTCCATAATATTGTTTGGAATTGTACATATTTTTTCTCATTGCCTCTCTGATATTCAATGAGTATAGTTGCAACTGTTATTGAACAGCGTTCATCATTTTTTCGATGAATTGCATGACTGCGTTGAAAATTCGATTTTCCATCCGGTAGCACGGCAAACGCGAACAATGTGTCACGGACCAGGAGTACCATTCCGACGCCATGTTGTTCACGTCCGCTTCAGAGATTGGACGGAAAATCCCTTTTTCAAGGTAGGCTTATCCACGTAATCAATATAACCAGGAGACATTATGGCCCGACAAACGCAATACGACCTTGACACACTGCGAACGCTTGTTAATTCGGGAAAGTCAAAGGCAGACATCATGACTGAGATGAATATCAAAAATCATCCCACTTTCAACAATCTCATGCTGAAATTGATGGATACCGACAAAAAGTATTATCGAGTAAAAAGTTCGCGGCGGACAAAATCAGTTAAAAATCCGGTCGTCAAAATCGGCAAAAGAAATACCCTGACCCTGTCGGCAAAAAATCTTGAGGACAGTGGCTTTGGACCGGGAGATTCTTTCACCGTATCCTTCAGCAAGAAGAAAATTTCCCTGACACTACAAGAAAAGTAATTCGCCGTCCGATCCGAAAATAGCGCGGAGCAGGGAACTACCATTTCCTTTTCAGGGTTCCCTTCAGTCTAGTGGTTCACGCCTCCGGATCAACGTTGAGGGAAGCTTGAGAAATGCCCGCTCGGCAGAGACGGGCACCACTCAGCGCTCGGCAGGCAGGATCATCTTCCGCCGAGACACCGTTGCCAGCGATAGCAGAGAGGATTCTCGCGATCGAGAGGGTGCCCTCGTCGCAATCGAATTTCCCGGCAGGTGCTGCATTCTCCCCATCAGGCAGATCTGTATCGGCTCCGCACCACCCGCAAAACGGGGCCCGCCTTATCGACACGGTGCCGCGTCGCACCATGCAAAAAATCGAGGCAGTTGCTGAAAAAGCTATTATAGTGTGCATATGAACAAGAAAGCATGCGCTGCCTCGATCGAATGCACCGACATCATCCTGGAGTCTATCTCCGATGGCGTCTTTACCGTCGATCTCCATTGGCGAATTACTTCATTCAATCGAGCAGCAGAGGAGATCACCGGTATCCCGCGCGATGAGGCGCTCGGTCGTTATTGCTGGGAGGTGTTCCGTTCCAATATGTGCGAGGGGGACTGCGCTCTCAGACGTACCATGGAAGTCGGCAAATCCTTTGTCAACTCCTCGACCTCGATCATCACCGGCGACAAGAAACAGATACCGATCACCGTCAGCACGTCGCTACTCAAGGACGAACGCGGCGATATTCTCGGCGGAGTCGAAGTGTTCCGCGATGTCAGCCTGGTCGAAGAGCTTCGCCGTGACCTGAAAAGCTCTTTTATGTTCAGCGACATGGTCAGCTGTTCGAGCGTCATGCAGGACCTGTTCGGCATTCTCGACCAGATCGCGCAAAGTGACAGCACCGTGCTGATCGAAGGAGAAACCGGTACCGGGAAGGAATTGCTGGCCCGGGCCATTCACAATCTGTCGCGTCGTAAAGACCAGCCATTTCTTGCTCTGAATTGCGGGGCTCTGCCCGACAATTTGCTCGAATCCGAGCTGTTCGGCTACAAGGCCGGCGCCTTTACCGACGCCCGTCATGACCGTCAAGGGTTGTTCAGTGCCGCGGAACAGGGTACCATCCTGCTCGACGAAATCGGCGACACCAGTGGCGCCTTCCAGGTCAGACTCCTGCGGGTTCTTGAAGAACGGGCCTTCCAGCCACTCGGCAGCACCGTTCCGATCAAGACAAATATCCGCCTCATTGCCGCCACCAATCGCGACCTGCACCAGCTCGTCGAAGAAAATCAGTTCCGCCGCGATCTCTATTATCGCATCAACATCATCGCGTTGCGCCTCCCGCCACTACGCGAACGAATGGAAGATGTGCCGCTACTCGTCGAACGCTTCATCGCCAAACTGAATCGGCGCAAAAACAAACTTATCGGCGGTATCGACGATCAGGCTATGCAGTTATTGCTCGCCCACGACTACCCCGGCAATATCAGGGAACTGGAAAATATCATCGAACACGCTTTTGTCCTCTGTCCGGAAGGACTGATCACCGCCAAACACCTGCCGGCCTTTCTCAGCCTGCGCTCCTCCCGCCCGCCCGAATCGGCGAGAATCGACGCTGTTGTTGCAGCCTCGGAGCGCGACGCTATTATCAATGCCCTGCGCGACAACGATAATAACCGCACTGCCGCGGCCGCCCAACTGGGCATGCACAAGAGCACCCTGTTCCGCAAGATCGCCAAGCTCGGCATCGACCTGCCACACAAGGACGGTCGTTCTCCGCACCGTCGCCGGAAATAGTCGCACCAACGCAACCATCGCTGCAGCATGCGTCGCATTCGTGCGACCCCATGCAGTTGGGTATTCTTTTCTCCCTCTCCGGAAAACCTGTATAAATCACCGAAATTAAAAACTTTAGCCAGATAAAAAGCATATGCAAGAAATGTGGCCCACCTTTTGCTTCTCCAGGTGCGTGGGCAACGTTGATTCGGGAGATAGACCGTATGAAAATAGCCATGACCGTATGGGGAAATCGGGTATCGCCGGTTTTTGACTCGGCCCAAACCATCGTACTGGCCGAAATCAAAAACAGGGCTGTGACGTGGGAACAGCGGGAATTCATCGCCGGACAAATCCCCACTCGCCTGGCACGCATGCTGGTTGACAAGGGGATCGACACACTGATTTGCGGAGCGATTTCCGAACAGCCCGCCAGGATTATAGAATCAGCGGGCATCACGCTCATTTCCTTTGTCTCCGGTAACGCCGCCAAGCTGCTTGAGGCCTGCGCGACCGGAACCCTGAGCGACGAGTTCAAAATGCCCGGCTGCCGACCGGCCTGCTGCCGGCAAACCGCCGGTCTCAAAGACGACGAAGGCAGGTAACCAGACTTTGCATCGTCCCGATGGCTTTTGCCGGGACATAAACAGTACTACCGCGAGGTTCGAAGTGACGACAAAACCATTGAAAATCCTGCTGGCAGCCGACAATCCCGAGCGAATGCGGGATCTGTCCGATGCGCTGCAGAAACATCAAGCGATTACGGTCAACAGTGTCGCGACACCGCAACAAGCCCTCTCCGCCATCAAGAGCACCGCTGTCGACGTGCTGGTTGTCGATGAAACGCTGCTGGAAACCAGCGGACTGCAGTTCATAAAGGAGGTCGTCGGCACCTATCCGCTCATCAATTGCGCACTCGTTTCCCCTCTTGCTCCCGAGGAGTTCCATGAGACTACGGAAGGACTTGGCCTTTTCATGCAGCTCCCCCCACGACCAGGAGCAGAAACTGCTGCGCAGATGATCGGGATACTCGACAAGATCTACGGACTCCTGGCAATAGCGGACACGGATCGGAGGAAATCATGATTATCAGCGTAGCGAGCGGTAAAGGCGGAACCGGCAAAACAACCGTTTCAACCAATCTGGCAGTCAGTATTGATCGGGAGGTCAAACTCTTCGATTGCGATGTCGAGGAGCCCAACGCCCATCTCTTCCTCAACCCCGAATTTGAGAACAGTACCCCGGTCTTCACCTTCGTGCCGAAGATCGACGCAGATCGCTGTAACGGTTGCGGCAAATGCGCGGAGATCTGCCGGTTCAATGCACTTGCGGTGCTTGGCAAAAAGGTCCTGGTATTTCCTGAGTTATGCCACAGTTGCGAGGGGTGCCGCGATATCTGCCCGGAAGATGCGGTCGGTGAAGACGCCAGGGAACTAGGCGTCATCGACAGTGGCCACCGTAACGGTATCTTTTTCGTCCAGGGCTGCATGCGTATCGGTGAGGCAATGAGCCCCCCCTTGATTCGGCACGTCCGCAGCCATGCCAGGCCGGGGGATCTGGTCATTATCGACGCACCTCCCGGTACCTCCTGCCCGGCCATCAATGCGATGAAAGGGACGGATTTCGTCCTGATGGTAACGGAACCGACACCCTTTGGCCTGCACGACCTGAAGCTCGCCGTCGAAGCGGTGAAGGTTCTCGATATCCCCTGCGGACTGGTCGTCAACCGTTCCGATATCGGCGACCGCCATCTCTGGGACTACGCCGAGCAGGAAGGACTACCAATCCTGCTGGAAATCCCCTTCGACCGGAGCATTGCCGAGGTTTACTCCCGCGGACAACTGCTTGTCGAGGAGATCCCTTCCTGGCGACCGATCTTTGCGCGTCTCTACGACGCGATTGTCGACACCATTGAAACCAGACGGAGTATCCAATGAAAGAAATCGTCATCATCAGCGGCAAGGGGGGTACCGGAAAAACCAGCCTGACCGCGGCGTTTGCCGCCTTGTCGAGCAATCACGTGTTGTGCGACGCCGATGTCGACGCCGCCGACCTGCACCTGCTGCTGGCCCCGAAAATAAAACAGCAAACCGATTTTATCGGCGGCTCCATCGCCAGTATCCGGCCGGCAGATTGTACCCGGTGCGGCATATGTATCGAACACCGCCGTTTCTCGGCAATCTCCGATGATTTTGTCGTCAACCCGATCGACTGTGAAGGGTGCGGCGTCTGTGTCACCTTCTGTCCGGAACAAGCCATCGACTTTCCACCGCAGAAGTGCGGTGAATGGTATATATCCGACACCCGTTTCGGGCCGATGGTCCACGCCCGCCTCGGTATCGCCGAAGAAAATTCAGGCAAGCTGGTCAGCCTGATCCGCAAACAGGCACGAGACATTGCCGAGGATAACGGTCGCGAGTTGATCATCACCGACGGCCCTCCCGGTATCGGCTGCCCTGTCATTGCCTCGATCACCGGTGCAACAGCAGTTCTGGTCATTGTCGAACCGTCGGTCTCAGGTCTTCACGACATGCAGCGAGTGGTCGATCTGGCACGCCACTTCCGAATCCCGGTGCTGATCTGTATCAACAAGTTCGATCTCAACCCGGATATGAGCGCCACCATTACAACGAAGGCCGAGCAGGCCGGCCTGCAGATCGTCGGGCGCATTCCGTTCAATCCGGCATTTACCAAGGCAATGGTCGAGGGCATCACCCTGACCGAATATCGACAGGCCGATCCCGATCTGCTGACGCTGGTCAGCACGATCTGGCAGACCATCGTCCAGTCGGATGCGCTTCAGAAAAAACAGGCGGAATCCATTCTGCCGATTATCAACACCTAAGGAGAAAAACCATGGCAAAAGTACGAATTGCAATCCCATCGCTCGGGGAAGGAGGACTTGACGGTCAGCGAGCCGGTCATTTCGGGCACTGTGATGTCTTCACCTGCGTCGACGCCCAGGACGGGAAGATCGTCGACGTGACCACCATCCAGAATCGCGAACACGTCCAGGGCGGCTGCATGGTCCCGGTCAACCTGCTCGCCGAGCACCAGGTCAACGCGCTGATCGTCGGCGGTATCGGCATGCGCCCCCTGATGGGCTTCAGACAGGTCGGGATAGATGTCTATCATGATGCGGAACGAATCGACATCCGACCGGTCGTCGAAGACCTGCTGGCCGGCAAACTGCCGCTGATCTCCGACGATGAAGTCTGTGGCGGTGGCGGCGGTCGTGTCTGAAAATGGATGAGCGGAGGACTACACAATGAAAATAGCTGTAACATCGCAAGGTAAAGAACTTGCCAGTCAAGTCGACCCCCGTTTCGGCAGGGCGCCGTACATTCTGGTCGTCGACACCGAAACCATGAATTTCGAGGCGCTCGACTACAGCGGCAACGCCGGGGCCTTTAAAGGGGCCGGCATTCAGGCGGCCACCATGGTGCACGACAAAGGAGCCGAGGTTGTAATGACCGGCTATTGCGGCCCCAAGGCTTTTGCCACGCTGCAAGCCGCCGAGATCAAGGTGGTAAGCGATATAGCGGGAACGGTCGCCGCTGCGATCGAACAATTCAAAAGCGGTTCGGTGACCTACACAACCAGTGCCAACGCCGATGCACACTGGTAATCAAATACGAAGGACCAACGAGAAGATCTATGGCATTATCTGACGACGAGTTCGAGGCCCTGGTTCAGCAACTACAGCAGAATTCCTTTGCCGATGCCAGGGACGCCTACGGTGACAAGGGCTTTGAGCGTTGGCGTAACCCCCGATACCATGAGCCGCTGGCCGAGCCTGACGGCTCTTCATTCTTGCGGGGCAGTTGTGGAGATTCCATCGGTATTTCCCTCGCCTTTCGTGACAACCGGGTGAAGCAGGCGGCATATCGGACCGACGGTTGCGCATCCAGTGCGCTGTGCGGCTCGTTCACCGCCGAACTGGCCGTCGGCAAAACCCCGGAGGAGCTGTTTGCGCTGACGGCCGACGACGTGCTTGACGCCATTGGCCGCTTTCCCCGCGAAGACCGACATTGCGCAACGCTGGCCATCAAGGCGTTGCAACGCGCGGTTCAAGAGTACCAGCATCAGCGAGGAATGCCGCCCAACGATACAGTCCCGCCTGCTCGGACCAGGCAGTGAGCGGGGGGTTACCGTTCATCGGCAACACCACCGGTGAACGGTAACCACTCTCCCTTTGCGGAACGGGCCACACCCGGGCTCGAGCAGCATCGTACAATCGGCCGTTTCCAGCGGAGCCGGCAAACGGACAAAGACGCCGCCGTCGCGGTAGCAGAGCTTTCCTTCCTTCAAAAACAGCGTTTCGCTATCCCGGATCGACAGATCGCTCTCGAGACAAGCCCGAACATCTTCATGACGAAACACCGCCAGTCCCTTCATTTTCCGCAGAACCGGCACGACCAGTTCCGCAAACACCAGCGATACCGCAGACGGCGGGCCGGGCAGCCCGACATATAAACTCCGGCCGACAACCCCCACCAGCAGGGAATGCCCCGGGCGCATGACCAGCCGCCGGCACAGGATCTCGCCGCCGATTTCATCGAGCGCCCGGGCAAAGACATCGTATGCGCCCGGGCCGACGCCGCCGGTACTGACGATGAGATCGACACCACTGCCGCCAATCTGCAACAGGAGCCTGCCGATTCGTTCGACGTCGTCGGCAATGATACCGTAATCAAGCGGTATCGCACCTGCTCTGCCGATCAGCGCGTGCAACAAGTAACGATTGGCAGAAACCTTCTGCCCCGGCGCCGGCGATTCATCGATCGACACGAGTTCACTGCCGCTGCACAGATAACCGACCGTCGGCCGACGATAAACGGGAATCCGGTCGTTACCGGTTACCGCCAGCCAAATCAAATGCTGCCCGGTAATCTCTTCCCCGGCGGCTGCAACTGTTCGCCCTTCGGCGATCCTGCTCCCGGACCGTTGAATAAAACGCTGCTCTCGCGTCAACGGCCCGGCCGGCACGACGACCTCCCCGCCGATCTGCCGACAATCCTCCTGGGGAACAACCCGCACCGCGCCGGCGGGCACCAAAGCACCGGTCATGATCCGCCAGGCCGCATCTGCGTCTACCGTCAGCCGATCGGTCCTACCGGCCGGGATCTCTCCCTGGATGCGAAACGTCGCCTCTCTTCCATCGCCCGAAGCGGTCGGGCCGATGACGAAGCCGTCGCGGGTGGCTTGATCGTAATCCGGTTCGGCACGCCTGGCCCTGATCGACTCGGCAGCAACCCTTCCTTCGGCCTCACCGAGCACCACCGTTTCCCGCGCAAGGACCGGTGTTCGGGCCAGAAGCCGGGCCAGCGCCTGTTCGAGTGTTTGGCGGACATCACGCTCCGGAATCAACCGTGCTTTATCGTCCATATCACTCGCTGTCTCTTCTACGGCCGGTGACCTGGAGGCTCCCGACATCGTCGGCGCCGGCCATTACCTGCAGCCCGCCGCACACCGGTGACAGAAGTCGTGGAGCAGCAGCGCTGGATCGGAAAATATTTGACAGCATTTTATATCTGTGTTTAATATGATTGTTTTGTGATTTTGTGCTTTACCCTCATCGAGGCTCACCACTCGTCGCTCGAGTCGAGTGGTCGTTGCTTGTATCGGTGATGAATCTAAGAATCCCCCACTAACGAGATAAACAAGAGGTTCAGATAATGAGTAAAAGAACATTTCAGCCGAGCAATATCAAACGAAAACGGCGCCATGGTTTCAGGGAGCGGATGAGTACCAAGGCCGGCCGTGCGATCATCAACGCCCGGCGGGCAAAAGGGCGCAAGCAACTGTCCGCCTGATATCCTTGCGACGTTTTGGTCTTCCGAAATATTGCCTGTTACGGAAGAACCGGGAGTTCGACGCAGTCTACAGGCAGGGAAAGCGACTGTATTGCCATGACTTCGGCTTGGTATTTCTGGCCAACGGGCGTGACTACAGCCGCATCGGTATCAGTGTCAGCAGAAAGTTGAAAGGAGCGGTTGTCAGGAATCGAATTAAACGAATATGCAAAGAGTCGTTTCGACTAAGTCGGGACATCTATCCCCGGCATGCCGATATCGTGATCACCGTACGACCCGGTTTTTCGCTTAATTCTCCAAGCCACATTGATCAGGCCGTGGTCCGCCTGCTCGCTGCCACATCGGTCTAGACTATGAATCCTGTCGGCAGATCCGGGATAATTGCCCAGTTGTTCATCGCTCTTATCCGTGGCTACCAGTATCTAGTGTCCCCGGTATTCCCTCCTGCGTGTCGTTTCTACCCCACCTGCTCTGTTTACACAATCGAAGCAATCAGACATTATGGCGCCCTGCGCGGGCTCGCGAAAGGACTGTGGCGCATCCTGCGCTGTCATCCTTTTTCCCGCGGCGGCTACGATCCGGTGGCCTAGGCGTTCGACCGAAGTGTTCGGCGGACAACTACCCTCCCGGGATCACTAGACAACGATCCAAAGAGAACGACCATGGACATGCGCAGAGCCTTTCTGGCTATCAGTATCTCGTTTATCATTCTTCTCGGCTACCAGTACTTTTTCGTTCCTCCGGTCCAGCAGCAACAGGGGCAGCAGGCAACAGAACAGAGCACTTCCCAGACCGGACAGGCCCTGCCGGAAACGCAGCAGCAGCCGACCGGCCAAATCAGTCAGCCGGACGAACAGGCGGCCGCCATCACACCGCCCGCCCCGAACGTGGTGCCCGATCCCGGTCAGGCGGCGCGCCCGGTCAAAGAAATCACCGTGGACACGGACCTGTTCGTCGCCACCGTCAGCGAACGTGGCGGAGCGATCACCAGTTTCGTGTTGAAGAATTACCGCCAGGAAAATAACGAGGACGCCCCCGGCGTCGAATTGATAAAAACCACTCCGGAACAAGGGCTGCCACTGACGTTTTCCTGGGGCAGCGCCTTCCCGCAAGATACCCTCTACACGCTGACCCAGGAAGACGTCGTCTTCTCTCCGGAAACCGGAACGGCAACGGTTGAGCTGCGCGCTCAAACCGCTTCCGGACTCGAGGTGATCCGCCGTTATACCTTTAGTCAAAACGACTACCTGATCGATCATTCAGCCACCGTGGTCAACAGAAGCGGTCAGGTGCTGCAGGGCATGGCCGGCCTGCAGCAGCGCAACCTGCCGTTCGTCAAGCTGACCAAGGCCAGCAACTGGCTCTTCCGGGGGCCGGCCTACCATGACGCCAACGGACTGCACGAGATCAAGCTCAAGGAGTTCGAGGACGGTAAACAGAGCATAACCGGCTCGATCGATTGGGTAGCGTACGAAGGTACTTACTTCATGTGCAGCATTATCCCGACGACCGATCCGGTCTCAACGCTCACCCTCGACGCTGCCGGCGAACTGGTCAGCATCGATGTCCAGAGCGCCCTCGACACGCTGGCGCCCAATACCGAAAAGACGTACAGCCATCAGCTGTTCTACGGTCCGAAGAAACTGTCCCTGCTCAACGAGATAGGTGCCAACCTAGCCAAGGTCGTCAATTTCGGCTGGTTTGATATTATCGCCAAGCCGATGCTCTACCTGCTGAACTGGTTTTACGGGGTATTCGGCAACTACGGCGTGGCCATCATCATGGTAACGGTGATCCTCAAAGCCCTATTCTGGCCCATTACCCAGAAAGGGTTGAAGTCGATGAAGAACATGCAGAAGTTGCAGCCGAAGATGGTCAAGATCAAGGAGAAATACAAAGGCGATCCGACCAAGATGAACCAGGAGATGATGAATCTCTACAAGACGTACAAGGTCAACCCGCTCGGCGGCTGTCTGCCGATGGTTTTGCAGATCCCGGTCTTTTTCTCACTGTACAAGGTCCTCCTGCAATCAATCGAGCTGCGGCACGCCCCGTTCATGCTCTGGATCACCGACCTGTCGGCCCCGGATCGTCTCTATATCGGCTTCGACCTGCCCTATCTCGGCGGCCTGCCGGTGCTGACTCTGCTTATGGGCGCTTCGATGTTCCTGCAGCAGAAGATGACCCCGACCACCGCCGACCCGACCCAGGCCAAGATCATGATGTTCCTGCCGCTTATCTTCACCGTCATGTTTGTCAACTTCGCCTCCGGGCTGGTATTGTATTGGTTCGTCAACAATCTGCTGTCGATCCTGCAGCAATACCTGATCAATCGGCAACGAAAACCGGCCGTCGCTTCCGGCTCATGATTACCGACGGCCAGCATCCCCGTAACCGGAGCCTGATAACATTTTCCAGGAATTACCGATGTCACCGGATATAAAAGATTTCTACGGACAAGACGTTCCCGCTGCTATCAAAGATGCCTGCGAGACCCTCGGCGTCGCCCAGGAACAACTCTCCATCGAAGTTATCGAGACCGGCTCGAAAGGTATTTTTGGCCTGATCCGAAAAAAGGCCCATATCAGAGTCACCAGACAATCACAGTCCAACGAACCACCGGCGGCGGCAGCCGCGGCCGAGGTCACACCGGCGGTTGACCAACCTGTCGGACCGCCACCGTCCAGCCGAGAGACGGCAGTGCCCAAACCCGTTGTAACCAAAAGCGAAATGGTTGATGAGGAAGTTGCCGAAAACGATGGAGAAACCGACGCGGACGGTAGCGAGGACGACGACGAGCGGAATCGTGAACCGGTTGAACTTTCCGAAGAGAGTCTGGCCATTATCAAGGTTGAATTGCAGCGACTCCTGGAACTGATGGAATGCCCGTCCGAGGTCACCGTCGAACAGCAGGAGGGGTCGGTATTGTGCCGGGTCAGCGACAGCTATGCACCGATTTTGACCAGCCAGGAAGGTCGTACGCTGGACAGCCTGCAATACCTGCTGCGCAAGATTGTTTCGCGAAAACTGCCCGGCCGTATCCAACTCAGTATCGATGTCGGCGATTATCGGGCCCGACGCAACGAACAGCTTCGCGACCAAGCGCTGCACTACGCAACCCAGGTCAAGCAAGATGGAAAAACCCAGGTCATCGCCTCACTGAACCCTTCCGAGCGCCGTGTGGTTCATGTCTGCCTGCAAGACGACCCCGAGGTCCGGAGCCGGAGCATCGGCGAAGGTTTGTTCAAGAAGGTGCTGATCTATAAGCCGGGCAAACCGCGTAAAACGAGTGGCCGCAAGCGATCACGCGGCGGACCGCGCAAAAAGAGCACCCCTCGTCAAAACCAGTAGAACCGGGCCGGCCCCGATTGCTGATCTAATCGGTAACCGTGCCACAACGCAGCGACGGTAACGGATGCCACAGCCAGCGGACGACAGGACGACCATAGCCGCCATCTCCACCCCTCCCGGGGCCGGCGGTATCGGCATTATCAGGATCAGCGGCCCAAAGGCGCTGACCATGCTGCAGCAGGTATTCCGTCCCGCCGACCGGCGCTGCAGCTACGCGTCTCACCACCTCTACTACGGCATGATCGTCGAACCGTCTTCCGAAAGACTTCTCGACGAAGTGCTCGCCGTTTACATGGCTGCACCACGCACCTATACCCGCGAAGACGTAGTAGAGATTCACGCTCACGGCGGTCACCTGGTACTACAGTCGATTCTCGAGTTATTGCTGGCCGGCGGCGCTCAGCTTGCCCAACCCGGCGAGTTCACCAAACGAGCCTTTCTTAACGGTCGGATCGATCTGACCCGGGCCGAGGCTGTTATCGACATTCTCAGCGCCCGTACCCGGAAGGGAGTCGACCTGGCACTCGAACAGATGAGCGGCACCCTCTATCGACGTGTCGATGCCATGCGCACTTCCCTGGTTCGCCTGCGGGCCCTTCTTGAAGTAGCCATTGATTTCC
>JAZBPM010000259.1:0-2721 GCA_036351615.1 Desulfofustis sp. | reverse complement strand
TCAGTCTCTCATTTTTTAAACCGTTTTAAGCTGATGCTCAGCCTATCTCCCAGATACGCACGTATACCGGGACCGGTCGAGGCTGCTACCAGGTATGCTATTTGCTTCTCAACCTGCAATGGCAAACGACATCCCGACGGTGACGGTACAAATGCGCAAAATGTGAATGACAGAAGTATGTTCGGAAGACGCCGACCAGGGTACGTGGGTGGGCACCGGTAAATCACCCGGCAAGCGGCAGCTCTTTCTCACATAGTGCGTTAGCGGACATCTCGTGACGCGGTTCCTGTCTCAGGAAAAGAGGGCAAGAAGGGACTCGCATGCCAGAGCAGAAGCTTGATAAACTGAAAGAGAGGAGCACTCCGGACAACATTCAGAGAAATCAAGGCCTGGTCCGAACCGACAGGAATTGTCCAGCTCTGCAGGACACGTGAAACCCATTTTATTCCACACTGGCCCTCCGGTTGTCCATCAAGAAGATCCTTCCACAACGGGAGACTGCCCATGATATCAACGCTAACCATGAACCCGTGCCTGGATATCAGCGGAGAGATCCCCCGTCTGATTGCCGACCAAAAATTACGGTGCAACACAGTCCGCAGAGAGCCGGGAGGCGGCGGCATCAACGTGAGTCGCGCCGTGCTGCGCCTTGGCGGCGAAAGCCTGGCTGTTTTCCCTGCCGGTCAGGGCGGTGGAAACCTCGTTGAAAAAATGCTTCGGGAAGAGGGGGCAACGTGCGAAACGGTATCCCACCAAGGCTACTTCAGACAAAGCTTTGCCGTTCGGACCACCGATGACGGTCGGATCTACCGTTTTGCCCTGCCCGGCCCTGAAATTGAGCAAACGACCTGGCAAACCTGTGTCGACAAGATCACCGGAGGCGCCCCGCCCTCCTATCTGGTCCTCTCCGGCACGCTTCCGCCCGGGGTACCGGAAGATTTTTACGAACGGATCGCCGATCATTTCCGCGGCCAACCGACCAAAATAATCCTTGATACATCGGGAACGCCGATTCGCCTGGCCCTGAACAGCAAGCTCTTTTTGATCAAGCCGAACCTGAGAGAACTCGAGGATTTCTGCAACTGCCAACTCGATGACGAAACCAAGCAGGAACAGATCTGCCGCACACTCGTCGACAACCATGACTGTCATGCGATCGTTCTTACCCTGGGCGCAGCCGGAGCACTTTTGACAACAGCGGATGATCAGTTCAGGGTTCGCAGTCTGAGCGTTGAACCGGTCAGTCCGGTCGGTGCCGGGGACAGTTTTGTCGGAGCCATGACGCTCTCTCTGGAACAGGGTGCTTCGCTCCGACAAGCCTTTCTCTATGGAATGGCAGCCGGAACAGCCGCCCTGATTACCCCGGGCTCAGAACTCTGCCGCAAGGAGGATACTGAAAACTATTATCGGCGGCTCAACGATGAGTATGATACTTGTTTCTGATCCCCATGGCTGGAGGTCACAACTAACGATGAAAATCGGCGTCATGGTCGGAAGGACCGACCGGCCCAGCCTCCATTACGATTTGCCAGATCAGGGCGATCGTGCTTATGGTACGTTTCACCATAAACCGACCGGTTATCGTCGCTGGTCGATGCGGCCCCGCGTGCCGGTGGCGCATTTCGGTTAAAATCAGGACCGCAAGGAGGAGCAATGAAGATATTTATTACCGGTGGCCTCGGTTTTGTCGGCAGCCACCTTTGTCAGGCTCTGCTGCAAAGCGGCCACGAAATAACCGCCGTGGGCCGGCGACGGAACCCCGGCAACATGATCAACCACCCCTTCTTCACCTATCTATCAGCAGATACAACCAAGCCCGGGAAGTGGCAGCAACGGTTGGCGGATCATGAAGTGGTCGTCAACCTGGCCGGTAAATCGATCTTTACCCTGTGGACCGAAAAGGCCCGCAAGGAAATCTACGACAGCCGGATCCTGACCACCAGGAATCTGGCCGAAGGCCTGGCGGGTCGGTCCGATGTGACGTTTCTCAGCACCTCTGCCATCGGCTATTACGGTGATCGTGGCGACGATCTGCTTACCGAGGACCAACCGCCGGGAAGCGACTTTCTGGCCATGGTCAGCAAGGACTGGGAACGTGAGGCGTTGCAAGCGGCAGCCGGCGGCAACCGTGTCGTCCTGATGCGTTTTGGCATCGTTTTCGATCGTGACGGCGGGGCGCTGGCCTCGATGGTTCCGGCTTTCAAATTCTTTCTCGGCGGCCGTCTGGGAAGCGGCAAGCAATGGTTCCCTTGGATACACATGGACGATCTGGTTGCGGCCTGTGCCTTTGCAATGGATCAGCCGGACCTCTCCGGTCCGGTAAATTTCTGTGCTCCGCAGCCGGTGCGTAATACCGATCTGACCAGAATACTGGCCGGGAAACTAAAACGACCGGTGATGCTGCCGGCACCGTCCTGGGTTATGAGAGCGCTGCTCGGACAATTCGGACAAACTCTGCTCAACAGCCAGCGCGGTAAGCCCGAAGCATTACTGCAATCCGGTTTCTCTTTTACCTACGAAACACTCGAGACCGCTCTTGACGAGCTTCTCAAAAACTAACGTATCATGATGGGAATTCACGATGATTCATCCTTGTACGGTGCCTTCGATAGATTTATTTCAGGTCGTCGGACCTGCATTTTCGCCCCCCGATCGGCAATCAAGGCCATGTGCGATGAAAGCCGACTGCGTCGGTGGAGGGCCATCAGGTAAAGACAATCG
>JAZBPM010000258.1:0-3088 GCA_036351615.1 Desulfofustis sp. | reverse complement strand
GTGTCCCTGTCGAATTTTTTGCCGTCGATGAGCAGATCCTCAAGCAAATGAGACTGCAGCGCAGTTTTCGAGCTTTCAGTAAGATACCTGGCCGGGATAATTTCGTCGGTATTGATATTGTCGCGATCGAGACGAAACGCCGGTCCGCCAAAACGAGTCATCGTGTCACCTCAGAAGAAAGATAGGGGCGCGGGTCGACAATGCTGCCGGCTACCGCGGTTGCGGCTGCGGTCAGCGGGCTCATCAGGTGGACCATGCCGCCTTTACCCATACGGCCGTTGAAGTTGCGATTGGTGGTCGAGGCGCAGACTTCTCCTTCGGCCAGCACACCGGCGCTCATTCCCAGGCAGGCGCCACAACTCGGGTTCATCACGCAAAAGCCGCTATCGAGAAAGATCGATAGCAGGCCTTCATCAAGTGCTTGCCGGTAGACATCTGTTGTGGCCGGTACGACGATGCCGCGCAGGTTTTCGGCGATGCGTCTCCCGTTGAGAATGGCGGCGGCATCGCGGAGATCCTCGATCCTGCCGTTGGTACAGGAACCGATATAAACCTGATCTACAGTCGTTTCGTGAAAAGCCGCCGCGTTTTTCACCTCGTCGGGTCTAAAACCGAAGGTGACCTGTGGTTCAAGATCGCTGACATCGATGTCGATGACGGACTCATAGACGGCGTCGCTGTCGGAGTGCCAGCGGCTAAACTCGTCAACTGCTTCGTCGAGGCTGCCGTACTGATCGGCAATGAACGGCCAGAGAAATTCTGCAGTGGTCCGGTCGGGCTGACAGATGCCGCAGGTGGCGCCGGCCTCGATGGCCATGTTACACAAGGTCATCCTGGACGACATGGACATGGCTTCGACGACGGGTCCGGTAAATTCGATTATCCGGTCCGTGGCGCCGTTGACGCTCAGGCGGCCAATCACCGCGAGAATTACGTCCTTGGCGACGACGCCCGGCGTCAACGTTCCGGTAAGGTTGATTTTTATGCTCTGCGGTCGGCGAAAGGAGCACACGCCTTTGTAGATGCCGACCTCGAGATCGGTGGTGCCGACACCGGCGGCAAAGGCGCCAAAGGCACCGTGGGTGCAGGTATGCGAGTCGCCCATGATGACGGTGTTGCCGGGCCGGATGAAGCCTTTTTCCGGGAAAATTGCGTGACAGACACCGTTGGCGCCGATATCGAAGAAGTCTTTGATCCGGTGGCGCCGGGCCCAGTCGCGCAAGATCTTGGCCTGCAGCGCGGTCTTGCTGTCTTTCGGGGGAGAGACGTGATCGATGACCGCCTTGATGCGATCGGGATTGAAGACCTGATCCTTGCCCTTGTCGATCAGGTCCATGATGGCGATCGGAGTGGTAATCTCGTGACAGAGGACAACGTCAAGGTCAAGGACCATGGAATCTTCGCTGAGCTGATCGCGAAGATGGGCAGCGAAGATCTTTTCGGTGATTGTTTTTCCCATTGCAGCTCCGTGCATAGAGTGACAGGTGGTTCGTGTTGCGCACACGGATCGTTTCCGATCGGAATTCGGATAAGCCGTGCTGCCTGATCCGGTGTTCCGGACTGGCTAACTTACCTCAATCGTGGTATCGTTGCTACAGTTCTTTAGGATGCCAATTAACTGTACGAAATCGTATAATAAAACGTAGGTATAACATGTTCAGAGTATTCTTGTTCCTGGTTGCCTGCATTATCGGAATCGCTTGCGTGCGGCCGGTTTCGGCTGATCATGGGTTGAGCATCGATGGCGCGTTGAAATACGGACCGTCGTTTTCCCGGTTCGACTATGTGTCTGTCGATGCGGTCAAAGGGGGAGAGTTGGTGATTCACCAGATCGGCAGTTTCGACAAGATGAACCCGTTCACTTTGAAGGGGTCAGCTCCCGGGCTGCTCGAGACGTTGATCTATGAACCGCTGAGCCAGGCCAGTCTGGACGAGCCGTTCAGCCAATACGGTTTGCTGGCCGCTGACATCGATGTTGCCGACGACCGTTTGTCGATGACCGTCACGCTCGATGAGGCAGCCAGGTTTTCCGACGGTACCCCGGTCTCGGCGGCAGATGTGAAGTTCACCGTAGAGACCTTGAAAAGCGCGGCGGTGCACCCTTTTTATCCCTATTATTATGCTGATATCGATCGGGCGGAGGTTATCGATGGACGCCGGGTACGCATCAATTTTAAGAAATGGAACCGGGAATTGCCGTTGATCGCCGGGCAGATTCCGATCCTGCCCAAGCACATGTTTGACGAACAGGAATTCGGCAGCAGGGACTTGCGTATACCGATCGGTTCAGGACCCTACGTCGTCGAATCTTTCAGTCAGGGGAAATCCGTGGTCTATCGCAGAAATCCCGATTATTGGGCGATTAATCATCCGGTTCGGCGCTATATGTATAATTTCGATCGAATCGTCATCAAGTATTACAAGGATCAGACGGTTGCTCTGGAGGCCTTTAAAGCCGGTGAATTCGATGTCATGGCAGTCAACATTGCCAAGCACTGGGCCCGGGATCTGCGCGGGGCTAAGATCGATGACGGGCGGATTGTCAAGAAAGCGTTTCCGCACGGGAACAACGCGGGTATGCAGGGATTCGTGATGAACACCCGGCGCCCGCAGTTTGCCGACCCGGTTGTTCGGCGGGCACTCGGTCTGGCGTTTGATTTCCAGTGGACCAACCGGGCCCTTTTTTATGGTCAGTATGTCCGGAACAACTCGTATTTCAGCAATTCTTACCTGGCGGCATCCGGCCTGCCTTCAGAGCGGGAATTGCAATTGCTCGAGCCGTATCGTCACCTGGTTCCCCCGGAGGTATTCGATCAGCCGCTGAGCGCGCCACGTACCGACGGACCGGGCGGGATTCGGAAAAATCTCGAACAAGCGGCGCGGCTTCTCAAAGAGGCCGGCTGGACATTGAAAGACGGGATTCTTCACAACGACCAGGGGGTCGCGCTGTCCTTTGAGATTATTCTCGTGTCGCCGAGCTTTGAGCGAGTGATGGCCGGGTATGTGCAAAACCTGCGCAAGATCGGAGTTGACGCCCGCTATCGGACTATTGATCCGGCGTTGTATACCGAGCGAATCAATAATTTCG
>JAZBPM010000257.1:0-11905 GCA_036351615.1 Desulfofustis sp. | reverse complement strand
CCGCATGGTCTCCGGTTAGCGGCTTTTCCCGAAGAATCGTCGGGGAGGCAGGATGTAATAAAGCGGAGGACTGGCGGATGCGTCGGACTATCAATGAGACAACAGCGTATTCATATCGGATGAGTGGAGGTTGGTTTGGCTAAGAAATCGATGATTGCGAGGGCGCAACGAAAACCCAAGTTCAAGGTTCGGCAACATAACCGATGCCCTCTTTGTGGCCGGCCACGAGCGTTTATCAGGAAGTTCGGCGTCTGCCGGCTCTGCTTCAGGTCGTTGGCCTCGAAGGGCGAAATTACAGGTGTGACCAAATCGAGCTGGTAGCAGCGAAGACGATACCGCTGATTAGTCAAACGATTGATTCATAGAAGGAGTTTTCGCTATGTCGATGAGCGATCCCCTGGCAGACATGCTGACCAGGATACGAAACGCAGTAATGGTGAAGTACGACACGGTGCGGATGCCGAAGTCAAACATCAAGGTCAATGTGGCCAAAGTGCTCGAAGATGAGGGTTATATCGCCGGGTACCAAGTCTCCGACGAGGGCCCGCAGGGCACGTTGACCATCAATCTGAAGTATGGGCCGAACGGTGAACCGGTTATCACCGGCCTCAAGCGTGTCAGCAAACCCGGTTTGCGCCAGTACGCCAAGGCCGGCGATGTCCCGACCGTCATGAACGGTCTGGGGGTTGCCATCGTCTCCACCTCAAAGGGAATAATTACCGACCGGGCCGCACGTAAATTGAACACCGGTGGTGAGATACTGTGCCAGGTGTGGTAACACCGGTTCGTAACGGAGGAAGAAATGTCTCGAATTGGAAAAATGCCGATACCGGTGCCTGCGGGTGTCACGGTTGAGATCAAGGGGCAGGATATTTCGGTATCCGGCAAAAAAGGCACCTTGAATCGGACCGTTCACCCGGAAGTATCGCTGGTTCTGGATGATGGGGCCATACTCGTCGACGGCAAACAGGAAAGCAGAAACATCTCGGCGTTTCGCGGGTTGACTCGGTCGCTGGTCAATAATATGGTGGTCGGCGTCGCTGAAGGCTTCAAGAAGGTGCTCGTTGTCGAGGGCGTCGGCTATCGGGCCAGCATGGCCGGGAATAATTTGTCGCTCAGCGTTGGCTATTCCAACCCGGTCGAATTTGCTCTGCCGGAAGGTGTAACCGGCAATGTTGAAGGTAATACGAAAATTGTCCTCGAATCGATTGATAAAGAAGCGCTCGGCTTGACTGCCGCCAAAATTCGTGCCATTCGGAAACCGGAGCCTTACAAGGGTAAGGGAATCCGCTACGAAGACGAACGGATCGTTCGCAAGGCCGGCAAAACCGGAGCGAAATAAGGGTAGTATCTGACAGATCATTTTTACTGGTTGAGACAATCACGATGGCTAAGACAAATCCCAGTACGGTAGCGCGCTTGAAGCGGGCAAAACGGATTCGCACGAAGGTGGTCGGCACGAGCGAACGGCCGCGCCTCAGCGTTTTCAAGAGCAGCAAGCATATTTATGCCCAGATCATCGACGATAGCGCCGGAACGACATTGGTTTCCATGTCGACAAAGGAAAAATCGTTCGAACCAGCTGAAGAGAAAGGGAAAATCGCAGCCGCCAAAAAAGTGGGCGTGATCATTGCCGAACGGGCCAAAGCCGCCGGCATCAGCAAGGTGGTGTTCGACCGCGGCGGCTATATCTACCACGGTCGTATCAAGGCTCTGTCCGATGGCGCCCGTGAAGGCGGATTGGATTTTTAACTCGTAACATAGGGGGTGTTCCTTGTCTGAGTTTAAGCGTTCCAAAGGTGAAATGGCTGAGGAACTGATTGAAAAAATAGTTTATATCAACCGTGTTGCCAAAGTTGTCAAAGGCGGGCGGCGCTTTAGTTTCAGTGCCATCGTGGTCGTCGGTGACGGAAACGGCAAAGTCGGTTACGGTCTGGGCAAAGCCAACCAGGTCCCCGAGGCGATTCGCAAGGGAATAGAAAAGGCTCGTCGGGACATGGAAGCGATCGCCCTGAGTGACGTGTCGATCCCGCATGAGATCGTCGGCAAATACGGTGCCGGCAAGGTATTGCTCAAGCCCGCCTCGGAAGGTACCGGTGTCATCGCCGGTGGACCGGTACGAGCCGTTCTCGAGGCTGCCGGTGTCGGCAACATTCTGACCAAGTGCCTGGGATCCCATAATCCGCACAATATGGTCAAGGCGACGCTGGACGGTTTACGGCGGTTGAGAAGCCCGCGGGTCATTGCCGAATTGCGCGGTAAAACCCTCGAGGAACTGGCACTGTCCTGACAAGGCCTTCGACGGTCAGCGCCTCGCTGAGCGGTGTGAGATCATTATTTTCAAACGAGAAACGGTGGTGAAGTCCCATGGCTGACACAATTACCTTCACACTGGTCAAGAGTGAGATCGGCAGTACGCAGAAGATTCGTGCGACACTGACCGGACTCGGCTTGACCAAACTGAATAAAACCATCACGCGCAAGGATACCCCTGAGATTCGGGGGATGCTCGCCAAAGTAGCGCATCTTGTCCGTGTCGAGGAGGCTTAAATGTTGACTCTTGCAAACCTTTCACCACAGGAAGGTTCCCGAAAACCGAAGAAACGCGTAGGACGCGGCCCCGGGTCCGGCCATGGCAAGACCTCTGGCCGAGGACACAAAGGAGCCAAGGCTCGTTCCGGTTATAAATCAAAACCGGGCTTCGAAGGCGGTCAGATGCCGCTGCAGCGGCGGCTGCCGAAACGAGGCTTCAACAATATTTTCCGCAAACAGTATGAAATCATCGGTTTGGGCCAGCTCGATGCCTTTGAGGCCGGCCAGGAAATCAGCACCGAGACGCTGGTTGCCGCCGGCATGGTCAAAGCCGGCAATGGCGTGAAGATTCTTGCCAACGGTGAAATCAGCAAGGCGCTGACGGTGAAGGTTGAAAAGGTGAGCGGTACCGCTCGCGAACTGATCGAAAAGGCCGGTGGCACTGTTGTCGAAACTGCCGTATCGGGGCAACAAGGCTGAACTTTATCTGCGATTGACCGTCAGTCCGTATTTTCCCGTCCTCAGCCATTGCCGGCGCAGCCGCTGCAACGGCCGAACGGTCGGAAGGACCGGAAAACGGCTGTTTCGGACTCATATAGATTGACCGGCCCTGCTCGGGCCGAATCGATTGTAACGCCAAGGACGTGCCCATGAGTGGATTTCAAAGAGCGGCGCAAATTCCGGAACTGAGAAGGAGACTGCTGTTCACGCTGATCATGCTGGCAGTATATCGGATCGGCGTCCAGGTGCCCACGCCGGGCATCAACAGTGAAGCCCTGAGCGCTTTTTTCCAACAGCATGCCGGCACGCTGTTCGGTATGTTCAATATGTTTTCCGGTGGGGCATTGGAGAATTTCTCCATTTTCGCGCTGGGAATCATGCCCTATATCAGCGCGTCGATTATCATGCAGCTGCTGACGGTGGTTATCCCTCAGCTGGAGACGCTAAAGAAGGAAGGCGAGTCCGGCAGGCGCAAGATCACCCAGTATACCCGTTATGGCACGGTGGTGCTTTCTGTCATCCAAGGCTCGTTCATCGCCGCGGGGCTCGAAGGGATGACCGGTGTCAACGGCGAGATGATCGTTCTCGATCCCGGGGTACAGTTCAAACTGATGACCATTATTACGCTGACGTCCGGCACCGCGTTCTTGATGTGGCTCGGTGAACAGATGACCGAGCGCGGCGTCGGCAACGGTATATCGCTGATTATTTTCGCCGGTATCGTGGCCAGCGGACCGTCTGCCCTGATCAACTTTGTTGAACTGGTGCGGGCCGGTGAGATCCAGCTGTTCTTCGTGCCGTTTATCATCGCCATGATGCTCGCCGTTGTCGGTCTGATCGTCTTTGTCGAAACCGCTCAACGACGGATTCCGATCCAGTACGCCAAGCGAGTCGTCGGCCGGCGGGTCTATGGCGGTCAGAGTTCGCATCTGCCGCTAAAGATCAACGTATCCGGCGTTATCCCGCCGATTTTTGCCTCTTCGATCATGATGTTTCCGGCAACCATCGGCAGCTTCGTCCAGGTCGACTGGGTGCAGCGCGCTTCGGCGGCCATGTCGCCGGGAACGGTCTATTACTATATCTGCTTTATTGTGCTGATCGTCTTTTTCTGCTTCTTCTACGCGGCCGTACAGTTCAAACCGGAAGACGTGGCCGAGAACCTGCGCAAGAACGGTGGTTTCATCCCCGGTATCCGGCCGGGTAAACGTACCGCCGAGTTCATCGACAAGGCGTTGACCAGACTGACCGTTATTGGTGCCATCTATCTCAGCGCGATCTGCGTCATGCCGACCATTCTGATCGAGCGGTTGAGTCTACCCTTTTACTTCGGTGGTACCGCCCTGCTGATCATTGTCGGTGTGGCCATCGACACCATCTCCCAGATTGAATCACACCTGGTCATGAGAAATTATGAAGGATTCATGAAACAGGGAAGGATCAAGGGCAGGAGATAATCGGTGTTCTCCCGCGCGCAAGCACCGGCCGGCAAATCGATTACCCTGAAGAGCCGTGACGAGATAAAGATCATGGCGGAGGCCAACCGGATCGTTGCCGAAGTACTGGTGATGCTGCAAAAGACGGTTGAGCCCGGCATCAGCACCTGGGAACTCGACCAGATGGCCGAGGAATTATGCTCCAAACGGCAGGCGGTGCCGGCTTTTAAAGGCTACCGAGGGTTTCCCGGAAGTTTGTGCGTATCGATCAACGAAGAAGTGGTCCATGGCATCCCGTCGCGGAAACGGAAACTGAAGAAAGGCGATATCATTTCCGTTGATTTCGGCACGTTTTACAAAGGTTATTATGGAGACTCGGCGGTTACTATCCCTGTCGGCCGCATCGGTGCGTTAAAAAGCAAACTGCTGCAGGTAACCGATGAATCGCTGAGCAAAGCGATCGAGAAGGTGCAGGTCGGTAACCGTATCGGTGATATTTCCGCTGCCGTTCAGGATTGGGTCGAACGGCACGGTTTTTCCGTAGTCAGGCAGTTTGTTGGACACGGCATCGGCGCCGAACTCCATGAGGGCCCGGAAATTCCGAATTTCCTACAAAACGGGGCAACGCCGCGTTTGTTGGAAGGGATGGTGCTGGCTATCGAGCCGATGGTCAACATCGGCACCCATCAGGTCAAGGTATTGCGCGACGGCTGGACCGTGATCACCGCCGATCGTAAGGCCTCGGCGCATTTTGAGCACTCGATTGCGGTAACGGCAGACGGTCCGCTGGTTCTCAGTTCCCGGGAGGAATTGAGCTGATTTAAGCAAATAGTGCTTCTCAACATCGTATTTTTGTATTATAGTAGACAGCTTTTGAATGCACACTGACATTCAGGACACTTTATGGCCAAGGAAGAAGCGATCGAGGTAGAGGGAACGATTATTGAACCGTTGCCGAATGCCATGTTCCGGGTAGAACTGGACAATGGCCATCGGGTGCTGGCTCATATTTCCGGGAAGATGCGCATGCATTTTATCAAGATTTTGCCCGGTGATCGAGTGACAATTGAGCTTTCACCGTATGACTTGACACGCGGCCGGGTAACATTCAGGGCGAAAAACGCCAGGAAGAAATAGGGGCAGGATCATGAAAGTGCGCTCATCGGTAAAAAAAATCTGCAGTGACTGCAAAGTCTTTAAGAGAAACGGCATTGTCCGTGTCTCCTGTAAGACTAAAAAACACAATCAAAAGCAGGGATAGCCGTCTATCCAGGAATTTATGATATACCCGGAGTCGCTCCGCATACGGCGCATGGCCGTAAGCAACCCCAATCGAAACGATACGGGGACAGAGGGATTTCGGGCCTGTCAACTACAGTAAAGGAGATATGCCTTGGCACGTATAGCAGGAGTTGACCTTCCGAAAAACAAACATATGGATCGGGCGCTCACCTATATTTACGGGATCGGTCTGACGACGGCACGCAAAATTCTCGATGCGGTCGATTTACCCTATACGATGAACAGTGACGATCTGAGTGGAGACGATGTCAATCGTATCCGCAAGGTGATCGAGAGTGATTTCGTTGTGGAAGGTGATCGACGTCGTGAAATATCGATGGATATCAAGCGATTGATGGACCTTGGCTGCTATCGCGGACGGCGTCACCGACTTGGGTTGCCGGTTCGCGGTCAGAAAACCAAGACCAATGCCAGGACACGAAAAGGGCCCCGTCGCGGTGCCGCACGTCGCAAATAGTCTTCATAACCAGATAGGTACGAAAGAATGGCAGCTGCAAAAAAGACTGAGGCTCGGACCAAGCGTAAAGTTAAAAAGAACGTTCCGGAAGGAATCGTTCACATCTACTCGACATTCAACAATACCATCGTCACCATCTCCGACAAGCAGGGGAATGTGGTGTCCTGGTGCAGTGCCGGTGTGCTTGGCTTCAAAGGGTCGCGCAAGAGCACTCCGTTTGCCGCCCAGAATGCCGTTTCCGACGCCACCAAGAAGGCGACCGATCAGGGCATGAGAAAAGTCGAGGTGAAGGTGAAAGGGCCCGGCCCCGGGCGAGAAGCGGCTCTGCGCGCGCTCGTCAATGCCGGACTCGAAGTGACACGTATTTACGACGTCACGCCTATTCCCCATAATGGCTGCAAACCTCCCAAACGACGCCGCGTCTAGGGCTGCGGGAGTTTATTGGAGCGGGCAGAGATAGCTTAATCAACGGAGGCGAAAGTTGGCTAGAGATACAGGTGCGGCATGTCGACGCTGCAGGCGCGAGGGAATCAAGCTCTTCCTGAAGGGAGATCGCTGCTATTCCGACAAATGTTCTTTCGAGCGTCGGGCTTATGCGCCCGGACAGCACGGACAGGCTCGTTTCAAAAAGCAATCAGATTATGCTGTGCAGCTGCGTGAAAAGCAGAAAGTCAAGAGCATGTACGGCATGCTTGAAGGACAGTTCCGACAGTACTTCAAGAAAGCTGATCAGCAAAAAGGTGTTACCGGTGAAAACCTTCTCATCATGCTGGAGAGACGGTTGGACAATGCCATTTTCCGGATGGGCTTTGCCTCGTCCCGGAACCAGGCCAGACAACTGGTGCGCCACAAGCATATTCTGGTAAACGGTAAAAAAGTCAACATTCCGTCTTTTCAGATCTCTGTCGGCGACGAAATCAGCATCAAGGAAAAGAGCCGGGCCAATCCATTGATCAACGAGAGTCTCGATGCGGTTGAACGGCGCGGCGTTCCGAGTTGGATCGAAATTGATCGAGCGGCCTACAAGTCGACGATCAAGGCCATGCCGAACAGGGAAGAACTGACCATGCCGATTCAGGAGCAACTCATCGTCGAGCTGTACTCCAAGTAACAGGCACAGGCTGATCGTTATGACGGACTGCCGGGCGGAGATTATTCCGACGAGCGGTCCGTTGTCATCGAGCGGGGAGCAAACGGCATTTCATCCAGTGAAAGAACATCTGTCACCGTTGATCTGCCGTCTGGTTTTTGCCGCTTAACACTATAAATAAGGGATGATATGACTCACGCTGCCGACGAGAACATACCTTTCTACCGGAACTGGCACGAGCTTATTAAGCCTGAAAAGCTTGAAATAGAGAAAGACAGTCGCACGAACTCGTTCGCCAAGATTGTCTGCCAGCCTCTCGAGCGCGGATTTGCGACGACCATCGGCAATTCCCTGAGGCGCATCCTGCTTTCCTCGATCCAGGGTGCGGCGATAACCACGGTAAAGATAGACGGTGCGCTGCATGAATTCACCACGCTCAAAGACGTGATGGAAGATGTCAGCGAAATCATCCTCAATATCAAGCAGATCAGACTGAAACTCAATTCCGACCAGGCGCGGAAAATCGTTATCGAAAAGCAGGGACCCGGCGAAGTCAAAGCCGGAGACATCAAACCGTCGCCGTATATCGATATCATGAACCCGGAGCAATTGATTTGCACGTTGACCGGGGACACCGCGTTCAGGGCCGAAATGACAGTATCCTGGGGCAAGGGATACCAGCCGGCCGAGCGGCAGGACAAAGAGGAACTGGTCATCGGTCAAATACCGATCGATGCCATTTTTTCGCCGATTCGCCGTATCCAATATACGGTCGCCAAGGCCAGGGTCGGTCAACAGACCGACTATGACAAGCTGACCATGGAGATCGAGACGGACGGCAGTGTGACACCTGAGGATGCCCTGGCGTTCGCCGCCAAGATCATGAAGGATCAGATGAGCATTTTCATCAATTTCAACGAGGATGTCGCCGAACCGGATATCGATCCGAGCAGCGAGAAAACGGATGAACCGCTCAACCCATATCTCGATAAACCGGTAGAGGACCTCGAGGTTTCCGTTCGTTCGGCCAATTGTCTGAAAAATGCCGAAATTTATTTTATCGGAGATCTCGCCCAGAAGACCGACCAGGAGATGCTCAAGACCAAGAATTTCGGGCGCAAATCGCTCAATGAGATCAAAACCCTCCTGGCGGAAATGGGACTGACGCTTGGTATGAAATTCGATAACTGGGTTCGACCGTCCATCCCCGAAAAGAAAAAAGATTGAACTTGTCCGGTATCGGGCGGGTGAAGAGGAAAGCAAGCGGCTGGCCGCATAGTGGTTTCGCACGATAATCAGTTGAGGTACACATTATGAGACACGCAAAATCCGGCAGAAAACTGGGACGGACCAGTTCGCATCGAGAAGCCATGTTCCGGAATATGGTGACGTCGCTGTTCGAACATGAACGGATCGTTACCACCGAGCACAAGGCGAAAGAGTTGCGGCCGATCGCCGAGAAGATGATCACGTTGGCCAAACGCGGCGACCTGCATGCCAGGCGTCAGGCCCTGAGCTATATGCGCAGTAAAGACGTGGTGGCCAAACTCTTCGATCAGATCAAAGACCAGTTTGCCGACCGGAACGGCGGCTATACCCGAATCATCCGTACCGGTGTCCGGGCCGGTGATGCCGCGCCGATGGCGATCATCGAACTGGTCGGTTATCAGGAGGACCTGGGAGAGGTCGAAGCGCAAAACTGATTCGTATCGCAGAGATGACGAAAAGCTGACATGAACTCTGGTTTGTGTCAGCTTTTTGCGTTTAATCAGTGCTCTATCCCCGGTTGGTCGACGCGGGTCGACCCCATAACCAGAGTGATCTGCCGTGACTGAAGAAACATCCTTCCCCGACGGCATGGTGCCGCTTGAGGATCAGCCGTTCAGGTTTCGCTGTCATCCCGGTGTCGCCTGTTTCACCGTGTGCTGTCGTAATGTCGATCTCGACCTCTACCCATATGATATCGTCCGTTTAAAGAATTCGCTCGGTCTGGACTCCCGCAGCTTTCTCGAGACCCATACCCGCCTGCATCAGGGTGATAATCCTTGTTTTCCAACCGTTAAGTTGCAACTCGTCGCCGCCGGGTCGGAGTGGGTCTGTCCTTTTCTCTCCGAGCGGGGATGCAGCGTTTATCGCGACCGGCCGACCGGTTGCCGCACCTATCCGCTGGAACGAGCGGTAGCGCGAACACAGCAGCGCGGCAGCCGACGTGACTGGTATTTTGTCAAGCACCATGATTATTGCCTCGGGCACCGCGAGGAGGACGAGCAGACCGTACGCCACTGGCTACGTAGCCAGCGCCTCGAGCCATACAACATGATGAATGACCTCTGGGCCGTGATCGATACCCTGCTCGCCACCAATCCGTTCAAAGGAGAAGGGAGTGGTGGGCCGCGACAGCAACTCACCTTTCAGGCCTGCTATGACATCGATGGTTTTCGACGCTACGCCGATCAGAATCGTCTGCTCGAGCGCTATCCGCTGGATCGTGATCGGCGCCGCCGGATCAGGCGCAGTGATGAGGAATTGTTGAAGTTCGCCTTTGAGTGGCTGCAGTCCACCGTTCTCTGATACACCTGACGGGAGCGGTCGCACGAAAAAATGAGTTAGCCGGCAGCGACCCGTTTGGTGGCACGGTGTCAGACCGACGAGGTGCTTGCAAATTGTCGGCTGTCGTGGTAAAAGAAAATGTTTTGCGCCGGGTTGATAATTCGTTGCTTCGAGTGATCGCCCGTGCGCTTTGGCAACCGTAGTTAAAAACACACATCTCCGACAGTTCTGGTGTCAGCGGTGCGACTGTGTCGACGTGCTGATCAATGGAGATGGAGGTAACAACCGGAAAGGAGATTATTCATGGCACGAGCAAGCGTAAAAGAGATGTTGCAGGCCGGACTGCATTTTGGCCATCAGACCAGGCGCTGGAACCCAAAGATGAAACCATACATCTATGGTCCGCGAAATGGCATCTATATCATCAATCTCGATCTGACCAGGCGGTTGTTCGAACGAGCCTGTGATTTTGTCCAGAACGAGGTGGCCAAGGGTGGCACCCTGCTCTTCGTTGGTACCAAGCGCCAGGCCCAGGCCATTATTCGGGAAGAAGCGCGTCGGTGCGGCATGTACTACGTCGACCATCGCTGGCTCGGCGGTATGCTTACCAACTTCCAGACGATCAAGACGAGCATCGAGCGCCTCAAAACCATCGAATCGATGCAGGCCGACGGCTCGATCAACAAATTCCCGAAAAAAGAGATCCTGAAGATGGAAAAAGAACGGGTCAAACTGGAGCGTAACGTCGGCGGTATCAAAGACATGCGCGGACTGCCCAGTGCCCTGTTCGTCGTTGACCCAAAGGCCGAGACCATCGCCGTCAACGAGGCGCGGAAACTGCATATTCCGATCATCGCCATCACCGATACCAATTGCGATCCCGACGGTATCGATTACTTGATTCCCGGCAATGATGATGCGATCAAGGCGATCAAACTGGTCAATCACTATATTGCCGAGGCAGTGCTGCAAGGTCAGGCCACGCGTGACGGCGACCAAGCCAGTGATGCGGCCATGGAAGCAGCAATGGCCGATGCGTCCGGCGAGCTTGAACAAAGCGAAGATACGGTGGAGCAAAACGCCGAATAATTTACGCACCTCAATGCGTCGTTCAACGGCGGCGCGAGCATGAGTTTTGACAAAGGGGCGGTCATCTGACAGCCCCTTTTCACTATAGACAATGCGGCAAACGGTTTAGCGGGGACGGAATTTGTGGCGAACAGCAGACCGTCCCGAGCCGGCTGTCCGGGAAGCGCCGGCAACAGCGGTTGCCTGCGTCCGGGCCAAAATCCCAGTGACCAGCGAATTCTCAACGGAGGAATAATATGAAAGTTACCAGCCAGATGGTGAAAGAATTGCGGGACAAAACGAGCGCCGGCATGATGGATTGCAAGAAAGCGCTCAATGAAACCGACGGTGACATGGAGAAAGCCGTCGACCTGTTGCGCCAGAAAGGGTTGGCAGTGGCCGCCAAGCGCGCCGGCCGGGCTACCTCGGAAGGGGTGATAGAAACATATATTCATGCCGGCGGAAAACTCGGCGTGATGATCGAGCTCAACTGCGAAACCGATTTCGTCGCCAAAACCGACCAGTTCAAGGAACTGGCTCGCGATCTGGCTATGCATATTGCGGCAACCAATCCGGTCTCCATTGACCGGGAGAGTGTCCCGGAAGACGTTTTGGCCAGGGAAAAGGCAATTTACGTCCAGCAGGCACTTGAATCCGGTAAGCCCGAAAACATTGTCGAAAAGATCGTAGCCGGTAAGGTCGACAAATTTCTTGCTGAGATTTGCCTGTTGGAACAAAAGTATGTGAAGAATCCTGATCTGAGCATTCAAGATCTCCTGACCGACTGTGTCGGTAAAATGGGAGAGAATATCTCCATCAAGCGTTTCTCCCGTTTCCAGATCGGTGTCGAGTAACCGTGGTCTTGCGGATCGTTTTCCACATACCCCCCACGACCGAAGGTCACAACGAACGATGAAAATCGGCGCCGTGGGTCGGAAGATCCGGTTAATGAAAGTGAGCGGGGGACAGGTT
>JAZBPM010000256.1:0-2296 GCA_036351615.1 Desulfofustis sp. | reverse complement strand
CCTCCTGCACGGTCCGCAATCTGGTCATGGAGACGTTGGAAAACAAGTATGGAAAGCGGCGGCGCTGGGTATCCCTGACGAGAGAAGAAGAGCTTGTCGATATGCTGGTAACCACTATTTACCATGAAGGCACGGTCCGCGTCGTGATTGAAAAGGTGCGGGTCAGGGCACGGAGTGCCGATACGATTGCACCACCTGCAGGAAGCAACAAGGCGCAAGGTATGGCGTGAATAGCTGAATAAGCTGATGAGGGAAGAACGTAATGAAAACGACGGGGCCACCGGTTTTTCAAGCGAATGTCATTGGAAGGTCCTGGTGGAGAATCTGCATGAGATGATCGGCAGGATTGCTGCGTGATTGGGTGCCTGGTCTGATTACTGATCCTCCTCGTCATACAGGTCGCCGTAGAGTTTCCTGGCGCAGGCCGGGCAGATGCCGTGGGTGAATTCGGCGTCGGAGTGGCGTTTGACATAGGATTCAACCTCCTCCCAGTAGCCGGTGTCGTTGCGGATCTTTTTGCAGCTGGCGCAAATGGGCAGCATGCCGCTCAGGGTCTTGATGGTCTCCAGGGCTTGCTGCAGCTGAGTGATCAGCCGGTCGCGTTCCCGTTCTGCCCGAATGATCCGCGCGATCGATTCGACGCGGGCGAGAAGTTCCCGGTTGGGCAACGGCCGGGTGATATAGCCGTCGGCACCGCTTTCCAGGCCTTCCGATTGATCGTCCGAGGTGGTCATCCTACTTGACAGCATGACCACGTAAACGGCCTTGAGCGATTCATCTTTTTTGATCCGCCGGCAGATTTCGTGGCCGAGTAGATCAGGGAGTTCCACATCGAGAAGTACAAGGTCGGGAAGGTGCTGGCGAACGGCCGCCAGGCAGCTTTGGCCGTCGACGGCTTCGTGGACCGTGGCCCCGGCCGAGCGGAGCACGCGGGTGGTCGCCCGCAACAGGTCCGGTGTGTCATCGACGACAAGGATGGTCAGGTCGGCAGGCATTGTTTCAGGTTCCGTGAAAGGTTTGCGATACGGGCATTGACGTATCGATCGGGTCGATATCGGTCAAGGCCGTGAAAAACGGGATATGAGTAATCAGCCAGCTGTAGAACGGGCCAATTTCGCGAAAGACCGGTGCCGACAGCTCGACACGAAGGTGTTCCCGCCAGGTGTCCAGGTTCGCCGGCCAATAGATCGGTGCGAAACCGTGGGAACGATAGGTCCTGAAGACCCAGAGAACGGTGTCGACCAGGATTTCGGGGCGGTAGCCCTGCCACAGCGATTCCATGAACAGAGCGAAATTGCGGTTGTTGTCCTCGCTCATCAGCCGGCCGGCAGGGCCCACCAGTTTTTCCAGATCGGGGCGCTGGGCCATGGCGCGGTTGACCGCGGCTGCCAGTACTTCCCGCTTGTCAGAAAAGGCGGCGGCCGCTTCAGCAGACGGTTGTCTGAGTTGCGCGGCGTCGGCGATCAGTTCCTCGCGATTCATGGGAGCTTCTCCTGATGGGCTTGGTGGGTCGGAATGGAAAAACTGAAACAGGCCCCGTGATCCGGCCGGCTGTCGACCCGGATGGTGCCGCCGTGGGCGGTGACGATTTTTTTTGAGATGGCCAGGCCCAGACCGGTGGAACGGGATTCTGACGTTTTGCCGGCTTTCCCCCGGCTGAAGGGGTGGAAAAGGGCGGCGGCCTCGTCGCTGCCCAGTCCGGGGCCGCAATCCGTTACGGATACCTGCCAGTTGGTCCCGACCTGCGCCAGCCGGATGCGCACCTCGGAGTGATCCGGGGCGTGTTCGATGGCGTTGGCGATCAGGTTGTTGCAGACTTGTTCGATCTTGTAGCGATCGATCTCGGCGACGATCGGTGCCGGCGGTTGCTCAACGGTCAGCGAGATGCCGCGTTTCCGGGCCATGATGGCGAGGAGATCGACGCAACGCTCGACCGGTTTGGCGATGTTCTCCTGGCTCAGGTGCAGCGGGAAGTGGCCGGACTCGATCAGGGAGATATCGAGGAAATCATCGATCAACCGGCGCATCAGCGCGGTGGAGTCGTGCATGATTTGCAGGAACCCACGGTGCTCCTCGTTGAGCAGCGCCCTCGTCTCGTCGATGAGAAACTCGCTGTAGGCGAGGATGCTGCTCACCGGTTTACGCAGATCGTGGGCGGCCATTCCGAGAAAGCGGTCTTTCAGCTGATTGAGTTCGGCAAGCTGGTGATTCTTTTTCTGCAACTGCCTGGTCAATTCGCCGAGTTGCCGGTTCAAGTCGAGCAATTCGCGCTGGAGTCGCTGGTTGTCCAGGATGT
>JAZBPM010000255.1:0-10831 GCA_036351615.1 Desulfofustis sp. | reverse complement strand
TTGTCACTCGCCGGCAGGGCCTGCTGTCGCACGCAGGAGGGTTCCGGGGAGATCGTGCTCGTCGATTTTGAACGACCGATCGTCTGCATTCCCAGCCTCGCTCTTCATCTTGACCGAAAGGCCAATGAGGGGCAGGAAATCAACGTCCAACGCGATCTCTGCCCGATCATCGGACTCGATTCCGACAGCGCCCCCGCAACCCTGCAGGAAATGGTGCTCGACCGCATCAAGGTGGTTTACCCGGATCTCCATGCGACCGAGGTGCTCGGCCTTGATCTGTTCTGCTATGACCGCACTCCCCCCTCCCTGGCCGGCATGAATGACGAATTTATCGCCTCTCCCCGACTTGACAACCTGCTCAGCTGTCACATCGGTATCGAGGCCATCTGCAGTCACCAGGGACCGAGCAACTGTCTGTTGTTCTGCCTCAACCATGAAGAAATCGGCTCGACCAGCTATAGCGGTGCGCAGGGCAATTTCCCTGCCGTCGTCATCGATCGACTCTTGCCGACCGGCGAAGATCGAGCCATCTGTCTACATCACTCACTGCTCCTTTCATTGGACAATGCCCACGCGACCCATCCAAACTATCGTGACCGGTCGGATGAAAATCATGAGATTCTGCTGAACCGCGGTCCGGTGATCAAACTCAATGCCGCCCAGCGCTACAGTTCAACGGCCGCATCGGCGGCGCTTTTTCGAATGATTGCCGCTGAAGCGGGATTAACCACACAGGATTTCGTAATGCGCAGCGACCTGGCCTGCGGCAGTACCATCGGCCCACTGACCGCGGCGAAGCTTGGTGTTGAAGCGGTTGATGTCGGCGCACCGACCTGGGGGATGCATGCCATCCGCGAGATGACCGGAGTCAAAGATCCCGATTTGCTGCTTCGGGCCGTCGATCATTTTATCAATCGTCCCGTACTGCCGGCAATCAGCGAGCGCTGGTAGCAATAAGGTTATGGGCGGGGAGTCAGCACCCGTTGTTCAGACGGCCAGATCTATTTGTTGTATCGTGCCGGTCGAACCATTTTCAGAGAGAAATAGTCCGGTCGACCGAACCTGGCCTTGGAGATTGTTCGAATCGTCTTTCAGAGCAAACGGCGTGTTGACATGTTCCAGGTAAATGGCACCGACTCCTTTCTGACCAAGGGAAAACAAGTGCGACTGGCCAGCCTCATCGCGGGTCCAGATACGCAATCGGTCGTAGATGGCGTCGTTTTCATCGATCCAGCCGTTGTGATCGGAATCGAATTGCTGGAGTTCGGCAAAACCCTCACCACTGAGTGGCCCAAACAATTCGCTGCCGTCATTGATAACCTCGTCGCCGTTTCGATCCAGGGCGAGAAAGCCGCTGCCCGTCCCGACGAAGTGGATTTGATCGGCAACTCCGTCATGATCGATGTCAAAAGCGAATCGTGTATCGGACAATTCGGCGCCTGTCCCGGCAAAGTTGATTACCAGCGGATCCTTCAGGGCATCTCCGGCGCGAAGCGAGATATGTTCTTCGCTGAAGAACTCCCTGCTCATGGTTAATTGCGCCTGAAAGGAGATTTCTTTCCCATCTGCCGTAACGATGGTTCCCTCGGCGCTGAAGTCGGTTTGTTCCTGTTCGTAATGCGATTCGTAATATTCATAAATAATCCCCCAGCCCTCTTCGCCGGCAGCGTCATTGGCGGCATCATGCTTTTCGCCTGCTGGAGCGGCTGTGGTCGGCTTCTTCGCAGTAAATCGAGCCGGATCTTCAATATCGATTTTTTTTCCGAACATGCGTTCGAACAATGCCTTGAGTATTCTCATCTTGAGATCGGCTATCGGCATGTCCTCCGGGGCGATCTCTTCCGCCAAACCCTGAACGAACCGCGGCTGAGCCTTACCGGCCGCTGATACATCGACCAGCACCGCTTCCTGCTGGGCGATGAATGCCCGGGCGTCCCGTGCCGCTCCGGAACCGTTGGCAACCTGTGGTTGCCGGCCGGCTTGCCAGGCGGTCATAGTTTCCCTGACAGTATGTTCTTCCTGGAGAATGTGGTCACTGGTAAGGTTGATTGCGGATGCGGCGATGATCACGGCGTGCCCTCCATGGCAGGTTTTGTTGTTGGCTGGGGGGGCGTCATCCTGACGAACCGGTCCCCATCACGTATCGGTGCAATCACCGTTCTTCTTAAGTGATGCATCACTATTTTTTTTAAAAAACAGTTCGGTCTGCAATCCGGTCGGGCGATGTCATTGCAGCGCAGGGGGTCCGGCAAGAATAGTTGAACAGATGTTTGTTTTCCTTTGCTTGCCAATACCTCTTGTCGTAGAATGGAGGTCATCTTTTCCACGGAGGAGAAAGAGCCGTTATCTTTTTTCAGCGGTTTCGGAAAAATCGGTGTGCCCCGACGATCACTGTGTCAGGCGGAAAAAATTTGGTCGATGGTTAGGCAAACACGGTTTTGACGATTTCATCAACCTTTCACTACAAGGAGGCACCATGAGAAAATCGTTCATTGTGGGGCTGGCCTGTTTTGCGATCACAGCACTGACGGCGTGGGGAGCCTTCGGTGCCGGCGGTCCAAAACCGGAGCCACTACCCAAGGCGAAGACGATCAAGGAACTTGCTGAACGCTATGATTCCAGTAGTTGCATGGATTGTCACGAAGACATCCACGACGAGTGGTCCAATTCTCTGCACGCCCGGTCGATCCTCGGTTCTCCCCGAACAGCTCCGACGATCATCACTGCAATTGAAAACGGGTTGAAAATCTTTCCCTACTCCGGGGTCACCAAGGATGAAGACATTACCGTCGAGCACTTGACCATGTGCACCAAATGTCACCTCCCGCAGCTCGATGAAGCAACGGACGATGTCGCCCGAGAGATCGTCGCGACCATTCGCGGCTGGCAGCAGGCCTACCGAGACGGAGACTACGACAAGGTCGACGAACTGCAGGAAACCATCGAAAGCTTGAACATCGGCTGCGCCGTCTGTCACAACAAACTGGCGTTTGTCCATAAGTGGGCCGACGGCTACGCCCAGCCTGACACCATCTACGGTGCCCAGGAAGGCGACCACGAAGATGAGGTCTACACCAAGATGGCCGAAGCGCCGGCCCTTGACGAGTCAATTTTCTGTGGCCAGTGCCATGGCCTCGGGCCCAACTTCGAGCTCGAACATCCGTCGCAGTGCGCCACGCTGTACGGCAGTTACCTTTACTCTTACGTGGCTCACGGCGGCAGTGAATCGTGCCAGGAATGTCACATGGAGAAATCGGGACTCGGCCACGACATGCAATCATACAAAAGTGACGAGATGATTGACATGGCCGTCGATGTCACGGTGGAAGGACGCTCGCTGTTCTGGCGAAAGAACAAGGAAGACGGTGTTCTGCCGATCGGCGTCATCAATGTCGAGATTTACAACAAGGCGGGCCATGTCATCCCGGACGGCTGACCGACTCCAAACCGGCTGGTCCTGGATGTGACCGCGACAAACACAGATGACAAAGTTATTTACAATAGCCAGAAAATCTACATGCCGTTCCCCGGCAGGATGGGACAAGGCAAGGAAATGGGCCGCGGCCCCTACGAGAAGAGCGGTTTGCTTCGGGAAACAAGCATCCCGGCGCTGACCAGAAAGCATGAGACGTTTGAAATCACCTACCCGTTTGAAGACGTTGAAAAAGATGGGAAGACCACGAGAGAGTTGATCAATGACGAACTCAATGTCACAGTTACGCTCTGGTATCTGCCCTTCGGTGAGTTCGACGGCAACGAAGTTGCCTGGTATGAGGAAGAGAAAAAACTTGATCTGCAGACCGAATGGGTTTGGAGATAGACTCTTTCAAAAGAAACGATCGACGTAGTTCCTGACAGCGGGGAGATGTGCGGGCAGTGTCTTGGAAAAGACGTAAGCCGCGCATCTCCCCGCCCATGTTATCCACCGTTCACGTACCCTGCCTGGTCACCGCAACGTACCGGTGACTCTTGTCTCTACACCAGTTCATCATTACTCTATTGAGAAATCGTCAAGATAGCGATGTCCGACAACTGACACTTAATGGTGAAGTGTTTCCGGCCCGCTACAATCAGGGGTCTGCGCAAAACTGAGATCACCGATCAGGCGGCGAGGGGCTCTGGATTCCATTGCAGTGCAATTGCACGGTGTTTTCCGGCCATTTTCATCGATTCGCCACATTTGCTCTCAATTCCAATTGAGATGCCCGGCCTCTCGATGAAATCGGCGACAGAAAATGGAAAAGGTGTTACACACCTTTATTAATTAATTATTTACTTTATTAATTGCGCGGAGACTGGTATAATCCTGCACGGACGATAACCGTGATGATTACAACTCAAGGAGGAATTACTATGAAGAATCATTGGCTACGGCTTGGTATCCCACTTACCCTCCTGGCTGTGACGCTGCTGTTTTCCGGATGTGCCCGGGACACGGCAAGCGTTGCCCAGCAAGAGCAGACATCAAGCGCCCAGACTGAAAAGCAGAAAGCCACTGTCTATACCGGCTCCATCGTCGGCAAGTCAAACAAGGCCCAAACGGTATCAATCGAAGTGGGCAAAGGTGCCGACGCACAGACCTACATGCTCAAATTCGATGACGATACCACCGGTATTGAACATGCAGAACCCGGCGAAGCGGCAATAATCAACTGGGAACAGCGAGGCGAAGACAAGTTCGCCGTTGAGATCAAGCCGAAACTGGCCACCCTGCCGGAAGGCGTGACCAAAATCGATGTCGATGAGCTATACCAGCTGATCGAAAATGATGCGCCGATGGTTCTTGTCGATGCACGACCGGAATCAAGGTACCACCAGGCGCATCTGCCCGGAGCAGTCAATATTCCGGTTCCGCTCTTGACAGAAAAAAAGGAAGCGGTACTGCCGAAAGACAAAGACACCCTGCTGATTTTCTACTGCGGCGGATTCACCTGAGGTATGACCACTGCTAACGCCGGTCTGGCGAAAAAACTCGGTTATACCAACGTTCGCGGCTTTTTGGGTGGAGAACCGGCCTGGGTCAAGGCAGGTCATCCGGTGTATGCTTCCTACGATTACGTCGAAAACGGCAATATCGTTCTGATCGACCTGCGTCCCGGTGGGGAGACCGTGGAGGGCCGGATTCCTCGCGCCATTCCGCTGACCGTCGACGAACTCGAGCGACGGATCAACGACATTCCTCGTAACGCACCGGTCGTGCTGTATGGCGATGACCAAGACGATGTAATGTACGCTTTCGATGAGCTGCGCTGGCAGGGATATAAGAACGTCTCCCTGGTGCGTGGCAATTATGAAGGCTGGGTAGCCGCCGGCAAACCGATCGTCACCGGTCCGGTTTTTTCGACCGAGATCAAGTGGGTCAGAAAACTCGGCAAAGGTGAGGTATCCGTTGAAGAATTCAGGAAGGCGACGCTCGGCGAGCTGCCCGACACCTTTGTCATCGACGCCCGTACCGACGAGGAAATCGCGCAACTCGGGATCTTCAAGAATACCGTCAATATTCCACTCGACGAGATTCCCAAGCGCATGAATGAAATTCCGAAAGACAAGCGTATTTTCGTCCACTGCTCAACCGGAGCACGGGCCGATCTTGCCTATCGCGAGCTGGTCAAAAACGGCTACGACGTAAAATTCCTGTTGCTCGACATCTCTGATCCGGAATGTGATTGCCCGATTATCAGACCGTAAGCAACGAGCCATTTGTTGAAAAAAGGGAACCTCCGGCCTGCGCCGGGAGTTCCCTTTTTTCGTTTTCCCGTGTAGAGTGCACCCCGTCTAACCGCCAATCAAAAAAAATACCGCCCCTGACGGGACGTCACGACGAACGATGAAAACGGCACCGTGGTCGGAAGATCCGGTTAGTGAAAGTGAGCGGGGGACAGGTTAAAACCTGTCCCGCCGCTTTTCAAATATAGCCTCCGCCATCCATAACTGATATGAGCAACGACGAGCAGAAAGTCATCTATTCGATGATCAAAGTCAGTAAATTCTACGATAACAAACCGGTTCTCAAAGATATCTCGCTCTCCTACTTTTACGGGGCGAAAATCGGCGTACTCGGTCTCAACGGTTCCGGAAAATCTACGCTGTTGCGCATTCTGGCCGGCCATGATACCGAATTCAACGGGAAAACGGTATTATCGCCCGGGTACACCGTCGATTACCTGGAACAGGAGCCACAACTCGATCCGAATAAAACGGTCAAAGAAATCGTCGAGGAAGGCGTCCAGGAAACGGTTGACTTGCTGAGCGAATTCAACACAATCAACGAGCGGTTTGCCGAACCGATGGACGATGACGAGATGCAGGCCCTCATTGAGCAACAGGCCGCGGTCCAGGATAAGCTCGATGCCCTGTCCGCCTGGGATCTTGACAGTCGCCTCGATATGGCAATGGATGCCTTGCGCTGTCCGCCATCGGACACTTCGTGCGACGTTTTGTCGGGCGGTGAACGACGACGGGTGGCCCTGTGTCGTATTCTGCTGAAAAAGCCCGACATACTTCTTCTCGACGAACCGACCAACCATCTTGATGCCGAATCCGTCGCTTGGCTGGAACGCCATCTGCAGGATTATGCCGGCACCGTCATCGCGGTCACCCATGATCGCTATTTCCTTGACAACGTTGCCGGTTGGATTCTCGAATTGGATCGCGGGGTTGGAATTCCTTGGAAAGGCAACTATTCCTCCTGGCTTGAACAAAAGGAAAAACGACTGGCCCAGGAGGAGAAGCACGAAAGTGAGCGCCGCAAAACCTTGCAGCGGGAACTGGAGTGGATCCGCATGTCGCCGAAAGGTCGAGGAAGTAAAGCCAAAGCCAGGATAACTTCTTACGAGGAACTGCTTTCTTCAGGTTCTGTCGAAAAAGCGAAAGATCTGGAAATTTATATTCCTCCCGGACCGCGTCTGGGTAAGAAGGTAATCGAGGCCAACGGGGTAAAAAAAAGCTATGGAGATCGGCTGATTGTCGATAACATGAGTTTTAATCTGCCCGCCGGTGGCATCGTCGGCATTATCGGACCGAACGGCGCCGGCAAGACTACACTGTTCCGCATGATAACCGGCCAGGAAAAACCCGACGAAGGCTCGATCAATCTCGGCGAAACGGTCAAACTGGCCTATGTCGACCAGAGCAGAGAGACACTTGATCCGGAACAGACCATCTGGCAAGAAATCTCCGAGGGTCAGGACACGATCTGGCTTGGCACCAAAGAAGTCAATTCCCGAGCCTACGTGGCGCGTTTCAATTTCTCAGGCACCGATCAGCAGAAGAAGGTCGGCCTGCTGTCCGGCGGTCAACGCAACCGCGTTCATCTCGCCAAAATGCTGAAAGAAGGCGGGAACGTCCTGCTCCTTGATGAACCCACCAACGATCTCGATGTCAATACGCTCCGCGCGCTAGAAGAGGCGTTGGAACACTTTGGCGGGTGTGCGGTGGTTATCAGCCATGATCGCTGGTTCCTCGATCGGATTGCCACCCATATTCTTGCTTTCGAGGGAAATTCCGAAGTTGTCTGGTTTGAAGGTAACTATTCCGACTACGAGAAAGACCGCAAGAAGAGACTGGGCGCTGCAGCAGATCAGCCACATCGCCTTAAATATCGACAACTTACGCGTTAAACTGACCTATGCTCGGGTACATACTTCTGCCAAGGCCATGACCGGCGGCAGCCTCCGGCGGTACCGGTCAGTCCGCAATATCCGCTTGTAGTATAAAGCAATTACAGCGTTTGTAACTCCGCGCCGAATCGCTCCAAGACCGGAAGGTGCTCCTGCGCAGCGGCGAGATCGTTGGCCCGTGCCGCTGTTTCAATGCTCAGGGCTACATCGCGGATGCCATGCATACCGAGGCTGGCGGCGGCACCCTTGATCGAGTGCGCCGCTGCTCGTACCTGCTCCGCATCGTTGTTTTCGAGTCCTCGTTCGATCAGAGTGATATCGTTGGCGCAGGATCCTTTAAATAACTCGAGGAGTTCCTGAAGCAGATCGGCATCGTCTGCCGCCTGTTGCAAGGCAAATTGCTTGTTCCAGTTGAAGTTCGTCATGGCTGCCGGTCCACAATTCCTGTTTATCGTCCTACACTGATCGCTTCCTGATAGGGGTTGTAAGCACCTGGTAGGTGAGCATTACCATGAGCCGGAAAAAAACTCAATTACCGTGCATCGGCATGCCGGTTGCCGTCAACAGGGAAAAATCGATTCTACCAGCCCTTATCAGTCGTAACTTCCCCCCATCCTGGGTTATGACCGTTGAACTTTTGCCGCCGTTTCGTTCACCGTCGTCGAGAATCAGATCGATCATATCGCCGAACTGGTGATATATCTGTTCCGCTGACCGTGCCGGTTCCGTTCCTGAAATATTCGCGCTGGTCGCCGTGATCGGGCCGCCAACGGCCCGACAGAGGCGGTTGGCAACGGGATCGGAAGAAACCCTGATACCGACTGTTGCCGTTGCGCCGGTCAGCCACGGAGAAAGACGAGACACGGCGGGAAAAATCAGCGTCAACGGCCCCGGCCAATACGCAGCCAGCAGCGGTCGATAACAGGCGGGAGTAGCTGCGGCCAGTTGCGGCAGCCACTCGATCCCATCTATCAGCACCAACACCGGCTTATGGCGCGGCCGTTGCTTGACGGCGAAGAGCCGTTTGAGTGCTTGCTCATTGAACGGGTCGACACCAAGCCCATAAGATGTCTCGGTCGGTAGAGCGACAATGCCCCCCGCAGCAATGAGCGCTGCCGCATTGGCCAATGCGGCAGCGCTCACCACCTGAATCCGGTCAGCCTTTGAGCGCTCGGGCCTTTTCATGCACTTCTGCAACCATCTTGGCGCGGAAATCACGCAATTTCTGGGCGAGTTGCTGATCTTCCAAAGCCAGGATACGGCAAGCGAGAACAGCCGCGTTTTTCGCTCCGGCTTTGCCTATCCCCATTGTCGCTACCGGAACGCCGGGCGGCATCTGGACGGTTGCCAGCAACGCATCCATACCACCCAGCGGCGAGGCATCGAGCGGAACACCAATTACCGGCAGATCGGTATGGGAAGCAATGACACCGGCCAAATGGGCCGCCATGCCGGCTCCGGCGATGATGATCTTGATCCCTCGCTCCGGCGCGGATCTGGTATACTCCATAACCAACTCCGGCGTGCGGTGAGCAGAGGCGACCGTCATTTCGCATGGTACCTGCATACTCGCAAAAATATCCGCGGCAGCACGCATTACCGGCAAATCGGAATCGCTGCCCATCAGGATGCCGACCACCGGCTGCGAGCCGGCGCCCGACCTCCGCTGAATAGCTTTATTTCCGATATCAGAACGATAATGGCAGCCGGCCCAACTGATCTTGGCAACCGCCCGGTAGGCACGGTCGCGTGCTGTTTCAAGGTTCTCGCCGATGGCGGTAACGCCGAGCACCCGGCCGCCGGCGGTCACCAATCGCCCCTTGTTTCGCTTGGTGCCGGCGTGAAAGACGGTCACCTCTGGCGAATCCTGAACCGTTTTGAGTCCACGAATCTGTTTGCCGGTTTCATATGACCCGGGATAGCCACCGGATGCCATGACGACGCAAACGGTCGGTCGTGGATCGATCTCCAATTGGATTTCTTCGAGTCTGCCGTCGATAGTCGCTTCAAATATATCGATAATATCGGTCTTCAGCCGCATCAATAACGGCTGGGCTTCCGGATCTCCGAATCGGCAATTGAACTCGAGGACATTGACGCGACCGTCGTCGATCATCAACCCGGCATAGAGCATTCCTTTGTAGAACCGTCCCTCGGCGGCCATGCCCCGCACGGTCGGCAGCATGACCTCTTCCATGACGAACCGGGAAATCTCGTCGGTAACCACCGGAGCCGGCGAATAGGCGCCCATGCCACCGGTATTCGGCCCCTGATCGTTGTCGAAAACCGCTTTGTGATCTTGCGAGGTGGGCAGCGGCACTACCGTCTTACCGTCGGTAAAAGCGATAAATGACGCCTCTTCGCCAACCAGACATTGTTCCACGACGACCTTACTGCCTGCACTGCCGAATTTTTTCTGTTTCATGATCAGATCAACCGCTTCTTTCGCCTGATCAACCGTTGCCGCAACAATAACACCTTTCCCTGCAGCCAGACCGTCTGCTTTGACGACTATCGGGGCACCACATTTCTCAATATACTTTTTCGCCTTCTTCGCTTCGTTAAAGATTTTGAAATCAGCGGTGGGAATCCGGTATTTCTTCAGGAACTCCTTGGAGAACGCCTTGCTGCCCTCAAGAGCTGCTGCGGCACGGTTCGGGCCGAATATCCTCAGACCTTTTTGTTCAAAGGCATCGACGACTCCGGCGGTCAGCGACGCTTCCGGACCAACCACGGTCAAGTCAATGGCATGCTCTTCGGCAAACGTTGTTAAGGCGTCGATATCGGTCACATCGATAGCGACGCACTGAGCGAGATCGGCGATTCCTGCATTACCAGGCGCACAGTAAATATCGGACACCTTGGAGCTTTGTCTGATTTTCCACACCAGTGCATGCTCCCTGCCTCCTGAACCAATAACCAGGATCTTCATAACTCCCCCTTTTTACGATGCTGACGAAATGGGCCGTTCACCGGTCGATGAAGGCGCCGCTTCTGTTCGGAATTGTCACGGCACGGGACTGAGGCCAGAGCGTCTCGGTCATGCCGGCGAAAAAATTTCTAGCGCACCTCGATCTTGAACGAAGGAGCCTTTTGCAATACTTAGATTTTCGTTCAAAATCAAGGCATGCGAAAAATTTTACCGCAGGCATATACATGATATTCCGAGGATAAAATCTTGAGCATAAGGCAGAGTTTGGGCGAAAAGATTG
>JAZBPM010000254.1:0-2846 GCA_036351615.1 Desulfofustis sp. | reverse complement strand
TGAAGATATCGACAGTCTGATTGCAGTGCGGGCAGACGAAGCCGGACATGTTCTCGACTACACCGACGATCTCGACATTGACCGAGCGGCAGAAATTAATTGATTTACGGACATCGGCCAAGGCCACTTTCTGCGGTGTCGTCACCACGATCGCCTTGACCAGCGGAATCGTCTGCGCCACGGTCAACGGCTCGTCGCCGGTGCCGGGGGGGGCATCGATAATCAGGTAGTCGAGCTCGCCCCAATCCATGTCGGCGATAAACTGCCGGATCGCTTGAATCTTGAGAGGACCGCGCCAGATGATCGCCTCGTCCCGATCGCGCATCATGTATTCCAGGGACACGACTTTGAGGTTGTCATTGTAGCGCAGCGGCGGGACCAGAGCGTCGGGAGCGGACGGTGCTTCGAGGGTTCCCTTTAGGTTGAGCATCCGCACCACGTCGGGTCCGTGGATGTCGACATCCATCAGGCCGACCTGATAGCCCTGCTGGGCGAGACTGAGTGCCAGATTGACGGAAACCGTCGACTTACCGACTCCGCCCTTGCCGCTCATCACCAGGATCTTGTTTTTGATCTTTCCCAGCGACCGGGTGATGGCGTTGTCCTGCTGGGCCAGTGCCGCCTGTTGCGATTCCTTGGTTGCTTTGGTAGCACACGAACCGCTACTATCACATGATTGAGACATGCTGCTTCCTCCTGAAACTAAGAAAAGGGAACCTTGAACGAAATTTAGAATTTTTCAAGCTCCCCAATAGTGTATGAATGCCGATTCAATCTGAAACGGCGACTCTACATTAATGCCGCTCACCTGAAAAGCAACTCATTTTGTGTAAATGCAAACCTGACCGACTTCTGCGCCATGGTGCGACACGACGAGCAAAAGCGCTCTTTTTGTTGCGTTCTGCACGCCAAGCCCGTAGTATACAGTGTTCATTTGGTATCGAAAGAGATGCCCGTGCCGCCTGTCCGGCGCCTCCAGCGCCGACTCAGAGGCGGCCGGCAATCAACCTCTACAGGATAACATGTATGCTCGGCTGGTTTCGTAAGAAAAAAAAGAGCCCTGTCCCCGACAGTCCCGAAGATGATACTTCGCGACAGCAATCGGCTGACGCAACCGGAGAGGAACCGGACGCAACTGTAGAAGAACCGGAAATAACCGACCCGGCGGTGGCGCAAACCGCGCCTCCGGCCAAGCCTCCCGCTGCTGTTGTCCTCCCGGAAAATCCCGAAAAATCGTCCCCGTCCATCTTCAAAAAACTCTCGGAGCGGCTCGCCCGAACCAGGGAGTCGTTTACCCAGCGCATCGATGAATTGTTTCTCGGCAAGAAACAGATCGACGCCGCCCTTTTCGACGAACTCGAAGAGATCCTCGTCACCGCCGATCTCGGCATCGCCACAACCATGGAACTGCTGGAAACGGCACGCAGGCAGGTCAAGCGTGACAACCTTTCAGACCCGCAGCAGCTCAAGCATATTATCAAGGACGCCCTGAAATCCTATCTCACCGCCACCAACCGCCCTGCCGAACTGGTTATGCCGCAACAGGGACCATTCGTGATCATGGTCGTCGGCGTCAACGGCGTCGGCAAAACCACCACCATCGGCAAAATCGGGGCCAAATTCCACGCCGCCGGCAGATCCGTGCTGCTGGTCGCCGCCGACACCTTTCGGGCGGCGGCCATCTCCCAGTTGAAGATCTGGGGCGAGCGTAACGGCGCCCGGGTCATCGCCCAGCATGAGGGTGCGGACCCCTCCTCGGTGGTCTTCGATGCTATGGCTATGGCCGTCAGCAAGGACTATGACGTGGTCCTGATCGACACCGCCGGCCGCCTGCACACCCGCGCCAATCTGATGGAGGAATTGAAAAAGATCAAACGCGTCATCACCAAACAATTGCCCGACGCACCGCACGAGGTACTGCTGGTGATCGACGCAACGACCGGCCAAAACGGCATTTCCCAAGCCACCCTGTTCAACGAGGCGATCGGGGTGACCGGGATCGCGCTGACCAAACTTGACGGAACCGCCAAAGGCGGCATCGTCGCCAATATCACCCGGGAGTTGCAACTACCGATCCGCTTCATCGGCGTCGGTGAGAAGATCGACGACCTGCGCGACTTCGATGCCGATGAATTCATCGAGGCGTTGTTCGCGACCGAAAGCGACGACGACCATCCTTCCGACCAGCTCCACACTTCTGAGTCATGATGCGTTACCAACAACGGCAACCGCCCGGCTGCGGCGGCTGCCTGCTGATTCTGCTGCTCATCGTGTTTGTCACCGGCGGTGCCCCGGCGTTGATCAACCTGCTCGGCTTTCTCTTTTTCTCCAGCTTTTTTGCGGTCCTGCTCTTTATCGCCCTGTTCTGGGGCTTTTCCTATTGGGCGCGAAACCGCATCGCCACCTACGAAGCGTCGCAGACCGAAAGTCACAACCGTTTCGTCTGGCTGCTGGTGAGAATTCTGGTCAAAATAGCTCAGCTCGACGGGCACGTCTCCCGGGACGAAGTTCAGACCATCCAACGCTTCTTCCAGGTCAACCTGCGCTACAACCAGACCCAGATGGCCTGGGTCAAGAACCTGATCAAGGAGGCGACCGGTGCTACCGAGTCCCTCGAGATGCTGCTCCAGGAATTTCGCTCCACCTTTGCCTACGAGCCGCGTCTGATCCTACTTGAACTGATCTATCAGATCATCTTCACCAAGGATCCGCCGCCGGACAGCGAATTGCAGACCGCCCGGCGTATTGCTGTTTTTCTCGGGATCGCTGACTACGATCTGCGCACCATCGAGGCCAAGTACATGTACCATCACCGGCAGCAGGCCGCGCAGGCCTATGAGAACGAC
>JAZBPM010000253.1:0-7875 GCA_036351615.1 Desulfofustis sp. | reverse complement strand
TCGCGGCGATGCGGCGGGGGGCAATATCCGCCTGTCGCTGGTGCCGCTGCTGGAACGCGACCGGTCGAGCAGCGAGGTGGCGGCCGACCTGCGACGACGGATCGGTGTTGTACCCGGGGCCGAAGTGCGGGTACGGGCAGGACAGGGCATGTTTCTGCTGTCACGTTTGATGGGCAGCGGCGAAGACAACCTGGAGGTGGAAATCCGCGGCTACGACCTGGCTTCGTTGGACCGGTTGGCAGCGGAGGTGGAAAACCGGGTCGAAGCCATCCCCGGCATCACCGACACTCGACGCGGGCGCGAGGAAGGCGTACCGCAGACCCTGCTGGAAATCGATCGCGACCGGGCCGCCGACCTGGGGCTGAGTGTAGCCCAGATCGCCCGCACCCTGGAGACCGCCCTATCCGGCACGAGGGCCGGTCAATTCCGTGACGGCAGCGGCGAGGAGGTGGACATCCTGGTGCAGGTCAAGGATGCCAAACTGCTCAGCATTGAGGAGTTACTCACACTGACCGTCAGCAACGACGCCGGCGAGGCCGTTTCCCTGCGCAACCTGCTGACCCCCCGGTCAAGCCTCGGGCCGGTGGAAATTAATCGAAAAAACCAGCAGCGCCTCGTCGTCGTTCTGGCCAATGTGGCCAACCGCCCCTTGGGCGAAGTAGCCGCCGACGTGCAGCAGCAGCTGAGCGACATCCCCCGGCCGCGCGGCTACGAGATCCTGATGGCCGGCGACGTCGAGCAACAGGCCGAATCGTTTCGGGAGATGCTGATCGGTATTATCCTGGCGACACTTCTCGTCTACATGGTCATGGCCTCGCTCTACGAATCGCTGCTGCCGCCGGCCATCGTCATGTTCTCCGTGCCGCTGCCGCTGATCGGCGTAATCCTCGTGCTGGTGCTGACCGGCACCACCTTCAACGTGCAGAGTTTTATCGGCTGCATCATGCTCGTCGGCATCGTCGTCAACAACGCCATCCTGATCGTCGACCGGGCCAACACCCTGTTTCGCGACGAAGGCCTGGATCTGCTATCGGCAGTGCGCGCGGCTGGCCGGGACCGGCTGCGTCCGGTCCTGATGACGTCGTTGACCACCGTGCTGTCACTGCTGCCGCTCGCCCTGGGCATCGGAGAGGGCAGCGACATGCAGGCGCCGCTGGCACGCACCGTGCTCGGCGGCCTGCTCAGCGCCTCTTTGATCACCCTGATCTTCATTCCGGTGGTCTTCCTGCTGTTCAACCGGCGAAAAGAACAGCGCCGCGTCCTCCTTGCCACCAAAGGTTCATGATGAGACGAGTCACCGGCCCGCTTACCGCTTCGCTTCTCGCTCTCTTGCTCAGCGGCTGTCTTGGCGTTACCCTGAACAGCCCGGCAACCCGGCCCGTCGACCTTTTGGCACCTGCACAGACCCGACCGCAGGGATCCGGATCCGACCCTGCCGTGGTAGCGACCGTAAAACCGCCAGAGGTGGCCGAATACTCATACGGGATGAACGAAAAACCGCCGCCTCTGGACCGAGCGGCAGGCGCTCCCCTGGAGCTGAGCGTCGAGCAGGCGGTCGTGTCAGCTCTGGCCCATAATCGCGCCTTGGTCGTCGAACAGTTCTCCCCGGTGGTCGCCGGTACCTTCGTCGAGACCGAACGTGCCGTCTATGATCCGACCCTGTTTGCCGAAGTCTCTTTTGAAGCCTATCGGCAACGATCTTTCAACGAAGTCGAGGGTCGCCTATTCTCGCTTGACGGCGACGAACGGACCATCGTCGGCGGCATCAGCCAACAGCTGCCGACCGGCACCGAGCTATCGCTGGAAATTGCCCAGCAAGGCGGCACACGCGACGACAGCCGCGCCAACGACGAGGCGCGGGCCGGACTCAACCTGACCCAGGCCCTGCTCCGTGGCGGCAACCTCGCCGCCAACCTGGCCGGCATCCACCGGGCCCAGGCCGCCGCACTCGCCTCGGCATACGAGCTCCGCGGGTTTACCGAAAATCTGGTGGCCAGTGTCGAAAACGCCTATTGGGATTACGCGCTGGCGACGCGCCAGGTGGAAATCTTCGAAGAGTCGTTTGCCTTGGCCCAGCGCCAGCGCGACGATATCCATACCCGAATCGAGGTCGGTCAGATCGCGGAGACCGAAGAAATCGTCGCCAACGCCGAACTGGCCCTGCGTCGGCAGCAATTGATCGATGCTCGCAACGCCCGGGAACAGGCACGGCTGTTCCTGCTTCGCCTGATCAATCCGCCGTCGGCCCAGGGATGGGACCAGGATATCAGGCTCAGTGAGAAGGCCGTCATCCCGGAGGTACGGTTGGGCAGTGCCGAAGAGCATGAACACCTGGCCACCAGACTACGGCCGGATCTCAACGAAGCACGACTGCAGGCGCGCCGCGGTGAGCTGGAAACGGTACAGACGGCCAACGGACTGCTGCCCCGCCTGGACCTGTTTATCACACTGGGCAAGACCGGTTACGCTCGCAGTTTTGGCGAAAGTTTCACGGATCTTGACGGGCCAGGTTACACGGCATCGGCGGGCCTGGCCTTCGAACTGCCGGTCGGCAACCGCGCCGCCAAGGCCCTCGACCGGCGCGCCCGATCCGGCTATCAGCAGGCGCTGCACAGTATCGACAACCTGCAGCAGTTGATCTCGCTGGAGGTACGCACCGCCCTGCTGGAAGTGGAGCGCAGCCTCCAACAGATCGATGCGAGCGCAGCCCGCCGCATTCTGCAGGAAGAGGTCCAACGAGCCGAGACCGTTCGTTTTCGCGTCGGCACCGCCACCGCGCTCGACGTGGCCCGCGTCCAGCGCGACCTGCTGGAGAGCCGTATCAATGAAGTCGAAGCCATCGTCAACTACCGCCAAGCCCTGATCAACCTCTACCTGCTCGACGGAACCCTGCTGCTGCGTCGCGGCATCGACGGGCCGGGAGCCGAAGAAGTGCTCTTTTAAGAAAACAGGCCCAATTCGACAGATATATTCACCGACTGCCCTAAAACCAGTAAAACTGAGGCCATTTGAACTGATGAGGATGCCTGGCTATGCATCATGAAACGTTCTTCAAAGATCCACGCCTGCCGTTTGTTGAATGCCGCTATTCACAAAACAGTCGATCGCTGTTCAAGGAGCACATGCACAACTCGGTCAGTATCGGGGCAGTCGATCAAGGGCAGGTCCACTATTCGATAGAAAACCACACCATCACCCTCGGTCCCGGTGCATTGGCGCTGATCAACCCGGAGACGCTCCATTGCTGTAACGCTGTGCATACCGCAGAGCGCAGCTACTTCATGATGCATCTCGATATCGACTGGTGTCTGACCGTGCAGCGTTCGCTCTGGAAGGTCGAGAGTTTTGTCCCGTTTGCCACTATCAGGCTGGACGACTCTTCGCTTTACAACCAGTATTGCCTGGTCATGGAACGATTGCTTGCCGCTGACGTACACCAGCAGGAAAAGGAACAATTGCTCGTCGAGATGGTCTGCCACGTCTTTATCAAAGGATGTCGTCCCCAGAAGGAGCAGGAGCAGATATCCGCCGATATCGATATTCTGAAGCACCTCTTAAAAGAAGATCTGCACAAAGACCTCACCCTCAATTCCCTGGCTCAATCTCTCAACGCCAACCCGTACACTCTTCTTCGGAAATTCAAAGCGCAAACCGGTATTTCCCCGCATGCCTACCGCATGAACTGCCGCATTGATCTGGCCAAAAAACACCTCCGCGAAGGAAGAGATATTACCGATACCGCACTGGTATGCGGCTTTTTCGACCAGAGCCACTTTCACCGGCACTTCAAGGCCATGACTGCTGCTACTCCGCAGGAGTACCGCGTCAATTTCATGCAATAAAAACCTGTTAAAACGTCCTATCTTCTCCTGAAAAAGGAGATTGATATGGAATTCATACTCATCGCCACCGCTCATTTTCTGGCGCTGCTGAGCCCCGGTCCGGATTTCTTTCTGATTCTTCAAGCCTCGCTCCGCATGCCGAAGAGATACGGCATCGCGATCTGTTGCGGCATTACCGCCGCCAACAGTGTTTATCTGCTGCTCGCGGTACTTGGCCTTGAGGTCGTAAAAGAGATTAGCTGGCTGATGACAGTTTTACGGTTCAGTGGATCCTGTTACCTGATCTACATCGGGATACTGTTGCTCAGGGCACCGCGTCAACCGTTATCCAGTCATACCGGCAACCATCCGTTACAGCGTCCGCATTTCGGGTATCAGGTGGGGGTTGGCTTTCTCTCCGGGATTCTCAATCCGAAAAACATGGTCTTCTATCTTTCCCTGTTTACCGCCATGGTCTCCCCGGAAACAGGGTTGGCGACACGATGTCTGTACGCGCTATGGATGACTTCGATAGTTTTTATCTGGGACAGTTTCATCGTCATTCTCATGACACGAACCGGAGTCAAGTCCTTTCTCGGGCGCCGTGTTTACCTGCTGGAAAAGGCTTCGGGTCTGATGCTCGCGACGCTCGGCACAGCCTTGGCGCTGTCCTAAAATCTCGTCGTGCGATGCACCTGATCAAAAAAGGGATGTCCCCTTTTTACCTTTTTAGAAGACGTGGACGGCTTGCGGGGGAAATGACAGGTGGACGGCCATGCCGACGGCAAGCGACAGATCGAACGCCGCGCTCTTGGTGACCACGGTACAAAATGGCTGATTATCAGACGAGACACGGATCTCGTAGAAAAAGCCCTGATCAACGATGCCGGTTACGACCCCCGGCACGCAATTACCGTTTTTCACCTCTGCGGCCGGCAGGCACAGGGCGATATCCTCGGGCCGGATCGCCACATAGCCCGCGCCATTGGCCGGCCGGTCCGGCACCTGCAGGGCGAGGGGTCCGATCCTTGCCATACTCGGCTCGAAAGTAGCGGCAAACACATTTTTCATGCCGACGAAATCGGCGACGAACGATGATGTCGGTTTCCGGAAGATCTCCTTGACCGTTCCGACCTGGCGAATCATGCCATCATGCATGACGGCTGCTCGAGAGGCCAGCGACAGCGCCTCGGCAAAATCATGGGTCACCATGACAAAGGTCACTCCCAGGCTGTGGTGTATCTCTCCGAGCATGGCGCGGATGTCTTCACGGAAGTTAGGGTCAAGCGCCGACAACGGCTCGTCGAGCAACACCACGCGGGGCTCGACAATCAGTGCCCGGGCCAAGGCGGCCCGCTGCAATTCCCCGCCACTCAGGGTTTCCGGATAACGCTGCAGGACATGACCGATACCGAGCGCATCGACCAGCGTTGCGAAACGTTTTTCCGCTTTGTGGCCGTCATGCGCACCATAGCGCAGACCGAAGGTGATGTTGCCGGCAACCGTCAGGTGGGGGAAGAGCGCGTAGTCCTGATACATGATCCCGACCCCCCGTTTCTCCGGGGGCAGCCGGGTGATATCGCGCTGCTTGAGGCGGATGCTGCCGCTCTGGATCGGCACCAGCCCGGCAATGGCCTCGAGCAGCACCGTCTTACCGGACCCGGTCGGGCCCATCAACGCAAAGAAGGCGCCTTCCTCGATGGAGAGGGTAATTTCTCTCAGGCGGAACTCGCCGAGGCACACTGCCAGGTCATTGATCTCGATCACGGTTTCTTCCTGGCCGGCAGAGCAACCATGCGCAAAACGAGAAACAGCGTCAAACAGACTACCACCAGCCAGACCGCCACCGGCTGCGAATACTGCAAACCATACCCTTCGAAGCGCTCGTAGATCAGCACCGGCGCCGTCATCGGGTGGTAGGCGACCACGACGATCGCCCCGAATTCACTGATGGCACGGGCGCAGCACATGATGAAGCCGGCCAGCATGCTGCGCCAGGCAAGGGGAAAAGTAATCCGGACAAAGGTGCTCCACATCGAGGCGCCGAGACTGCGAGCGACCTTTTCCAGACGCGGCGATACCGACTGAAAGCCGGTCCTCGCCGCATTGATGTAAAAGGGCAAACCGACAAAAACCATCACCGTGATGATCCCCGTCGTGCTGCCCATGATCCTGACGCCGAGATCGCTCATCAGCTGTCCGAGCCAATGGTTTTTGCCGGCCACACTGAGAATCGCGATGCCGACCACCGGGTGGGGAATAACGATCGGCAGGTCTATGATGCTCTAGACCAGCTGCTGTCCCCTGAATGATGACCGGGCCAGCACATAGGCCAGTGGCGTGCCGATGACAAAGGCGATGCAGGCGGCGGCAACCGAGCTGTAGATGCTCAGCCAGATCGAACCGACGACGTTTTTATCCCGCATCGCCTCCACCAGCATGGCCGGCGAGGGTGCCGTCAGCATTTCATAAAGCGGCAGCAGGATGAAGACGAGAACAATCACCCCGCACGACACCGAAATCCAGTAAAAAGCACCCTTGCCGCCCATCGGTCCGACAGATCAGTTCTTTACTTCGACAAATTGCTGCAACTCCGACGGCAGTGCTGCTTTCATCTCCTCGGAGGGCACCCGGCAGGGGATAAACGGCGGTTGTCCCTGCTCTTTAAGGATCTGCAAACCTCCCTCCGGATCGAGCAGGTAGTTGAGGAAGGCGACGGCACCTTCCCGGTTCGGAGCATCCTTGACCAAGGTGATGCCATAGGTAATCGAACCGCCTTTCATGTCCATGAACTCGCCCGGCTTTTTCCCGGTTACCTGGACAACGGCCTCAGAATAGAGGTCGTCATACTCATAGTTGCCGAGATTGATCTGATCCGGCAACACCACGTATTTCAAGCCGTGCTGCACCGCTACCGAGAGATACTCCCAGGCGTAATCCATATTGCCGGTCTGCAACAGAGATACCAGCTCGACGGACTTCGGCCGGACATTTTCCATCGGCCGATTGGCGATCAGTTTATCGGACAGTCCCGTTAAGCCGTAATGTTTTTCGGCCAGTTGCAGCACCATCAAAGCCCGATATCCGCAGGGATCGAGATTCGGATCGGAATGCCCCCAGACCACGCCGTCTGTCGCCAGGATCTCATGCCAGTTGTCGCTGTTGACCGTGTCGGCAAATTTGCTTTTATCGGTATAGCAGAGGACCATCTGATTGGTGGCAAAGCGGATATTAAGATCGGCGAAGTTCGGAATGAGGAGTTTGTCGATCACCTTATAATCGGCGGATGCGACGATATCGCACGGCTTGTTCAAGTCGGTCACTTTTCGCGCCGCCGCTTGGCTGCCGCTACCCTCACGCTGCAGATCAACGCCGGGGTACATGGCCTCAAACGCTTTTTCCATCTGTTCAAAGGGCAGAGAGAGGCTGCCCGCATGAAACATGACCACCGTCCCCTTCGGCGCTGCTGCTGCGACTCCCGCCCCAATGCTGACAACACACCCGGTGATGACCACCCCCAGAACTCTCGTCAATGCAATCGACCACTTCATCGGAAATCTCCTCGTCTGTTTAGTTTTAGTAAACGATCCTCGTCCGGCAGGCAGGGCGGGACAGCGCCGTTACTCGACATGTCGCCCCCTTCCCCACCCGGAGCCAAGGCTACTACTATTGTAGGAGTTATTTATGGGTAAATGCCAAAAACACACCAAGAATAGCAACCACTTTCCGATTTTCCCTCATAAATAACGATCGATTACCAAAACCAACAGTCCGACTGCTCGCATCCCCGACGCCATCGAAACCGCTTTCAGCAAACAAAAATAGGGACAGGCCCCTTTTCGGAGACTGTCCCTATTTTTACGCCATCTCACGGAATGAACTGGTATCGTTACATAAACATCTCCGTTTCCGGGTGTTCATCCATGGTTCGGGCCCTTTCGCGAATACGTGCATCAAGCATGCTGAGATCGTTGGTAAAGGCATCCTCCGGACAGATACGGACGCATTTAAAGCAGCAGATACAATTATCGGCAAACTCGGGATACGGCGCCAG
>JAZBPM010000252.1:0-3154 GCA_036351615.1 Desulfofustis sp. | reverse complement strand
TTGGCGGCTTCCGGATCGTAGGGATCATCCTCGACCGCATCGTTGTAGGACCAGATGGTCGGCGGGATCGGGTTCTTGGCAATTTTTCCGGCACCCTGGAACACGCCGTCAATGATTGCCTGCTTGTTGATCGCCATATTCAACGCCTTGCGGACATTGACGTTGTCGAAGGGCGCCATCTTGGTATTGTAGGCCAGATAGCCGACATTGAGTCCTTCCTGCTGGAGCAGGTTGACTTCGGGGTCTTTCGACATGGCCTCGATATCGGCCGGGTTCGGATACGGCATCACATGACACTCGCCGGCCTTGAGTTTCTCATAGCGAACAGAGGCGTCGGGCGTAATCGCGAACACCAGGTTATCAATGGCCGCCTTGCCGGCCCAGTAGTCAGGATGCGCCGCATAACGGATCACCGCGTCTTTCTGATAGGCGACCAGTTGGAACGGGCCGGTGCCGACCGGCAATTGGTCGATCACTTCAGGGGTACCGGCGGCCATCATCGTATCGGCATACTCCTTGGAGAAAATCGAGGCGAAGTCCATGCCGAGATTGGCGATCATCGGCGCTTCCGGGCGATTGAGCAGGAATTTGACCGTGTAGTCATCGACTTTGACCACGTCTTTGATCAGGTCATTCATCGACATCGATCCGTAATACTCGTAGGTGCCGCTCGACACCTTGTGAAACGGATGCTCGGGGCTGTGCTGCCGCATGAAGGAAAAGACAACGTCCTCGGCATTGAAGTCACGGGTCGGCGTGAACTCTTTGGTAGTGTGGAATTTTACGCCCTTGCGCAAGTGGAAGGTGTATTCCAGACCATCCTCGGAAACCTCCCAGGATTCGGCAAGAGCCGGTACAACCTTGGTCGTGCCGCGTTCGAATTCAACCAGGCGATTGTAGACCGCGCGTGACGAAGTGTCAAAGGTAGTACCGGCCGTGTAAAAAGCCGGGTTGAACCCCTCCGGGCTGCCTTCCGAGCAATAAACCAGGGTCTTGGCCTGGACGCCGGCAGCCCCGATGGCAAGAAGGGACGCCCCGCACACAGCAGCAAGCAACGTCTTCAATGGTCGTCTCATGGGTCTTCTCCTCTCTTGATGTTAGTGGTTTCACCGGGTGCTGACCCCCTTTTTCTCGTCAACACCCTTCTCTCCAATGGTTTGCTCTCTTGATTCATTCGTTCCGGAGTGTCGTGCCGCCGGTACCACTACCGTACTTCCCGGCGATAACGACTCTCAGATGATAATCTCCCGCGGTGCGCAACGCAAGGCGTCATCACGTCGACGGGGCAGCAAGCACGCTTTTTTCCTGATCGGTTCGCGCTACGCTTGCGCCCGCTCCTCGGGTAGCAGCAAATTAAGCAACAGTCCGACAATGCCGGCCAGGCCGATTTTCTCGATGGCAAAGGTGCCGGCAGAAAACTTCATGCCGCCGATACCCACGACCAGGATGACCGAGACGATAATCAAATTCCGTGGGGTGGTCAGGTCTTTACCCGATTTGACCAGCGTGTTGATGCCGACCACGGTGATCATGCCGAACAGCAGGATCATGATGCCGCCCATGACCGGCGACGGGATCGTCGCCAGCAATGCGCCGATCTTGCCGACAAAGGAGAGAAAAATGGCACAGAGCGCAGCCCAGGTCATGATGGCCGGATTGAACGCCTTGGTCAACGCCACCGCGCCGCTCACCTCTGAGTAGGTGGTATTTGGCGGCCCGCCGAGAAAAGAAGCGAGCGAGGTGGCCACACCGTCGCCGAGCATGGTGTTTTTGATACCGGGATCTTTCAGGTAATCCTTGCCGGTGATCGAACCGATGGCCAGTACGTCGCCGAAATGTTCGATGGCCGGAGCAATGGCTACCGGCACGATGAAGAAGATCGCCGCCCAGCTCCATTCGGGCAGGACAAAGTTCGGCATCGCCAGCCAGGCTTTATCGGCGACCGGCGCCATCGAGATCAGGGCCGGAGCCGTCCAGTTGGGCAGGTCTCCGGGGTCGAACGACGCCTGCAGCGAGGCAGTGATACCGGTAACATCGAGTGCCAGCGAGGTCAGATAACCGGCGAAAATACCGCAGAGAATCGGGATCAGTCGCAACCAGCCGCGGCCCAGCAGCGCGGTGAGCGCCGTGGTCGCCAGGGCAACACCGGCGATAATCATCGAGGTCGTTCCCGGAACGAGCCAGGCCGAGCCGTCACCGGTCCGGCCCGCGGCCATGTGAACCGCAACCGGAGCCAGAACGAGGCCGATAACCATGATCACCGGTCCGGTTACCACGGCAGGCAGGATGCGATGCAGCATATCCGAGCCGAAAAAGCGGATCAGAAAACTGAGCAGCACATAGAGCAGTCCGGCCGCCGACAAACCGCACATGGTTGCCGGGACACCCCAGGTCTGCACCCCGTAGATGATCGGGGCGATAAAGGCGAATGAGCTGGCAAGAAAGACCGGCACCCGTCCCCGGGTGATCACCTGGAAGACGAGGGTACCGGCGCCGGCCGTAAACAATGCGACATTGGGGTCGAGGCCGGTCAGAATCGGCACGAGAACCAATGCACCAAAGGCCACGAACAGCATCTGCGCCCCGAGCAGACTGTCCTTGGCACGAAATCGATAGCGTGTGTCCTGCACATCTTCAGACATATTATCACTCCCTCCCGTTTTCTAGATTACATCGTCAATCCGGCTCCACCTGCCGGCCATCGCTACTTGGTGCCGAATATCTTGTCACCTGCGTCGCCGAGACCGGGCAGGATGTAACCGACCTCGTTGAGCCGCTCATCGACCGCCGCCACGTAAATCTCCACATCGGGGTGCGCTTCGGTAACGCGCTTCAGCCCTTCCGGCGCGGCCACCAGAAACAAGCCTTTGATAGTCCGGCAGCCGGCCCGTTTCAGGGTCTCGATGGTGGCCAGCAGAGTGCCGCCGGTGGCCAGCATCGGATCAACGATCAGCGCGATGCGTTTTTCCAACTCACCGGTCATCTTGACGTAATATTCGACCGGCTGCAGCGTTTCCTCGTTCCGATAATAGCCGACCACACTGACCTTGGCGGTGGGAATCATATCCAGCACGCCATCCATCATACCCAGCCCGGCCCGGAGAATCGGCACGATGGTGATTTTCTTGCCCTTGATCTCCTGTACCTCGACCGG
>JAZBPM010000251.1:0-5437 GCA_036351615.1 Desulfofustis sp. | reverse complement strand
CTGCAGCGACACATCGCGGAGCAGCTGGATATCCGTCCGGTGGGTGGTCGATGCTGCGGAATCGGGCAGCCAGGCGTTGAGGTTATGAACGCTGAGCATGGGAGCGCTCAAAAACGGATCTGAAAGGTTGGTGACGAGGGCAGCGATGGCGCGGCTTCGCTCTCTATTTCGACCCGTTCGACATGGGCGTGCGGGGGGCCGTGGTGCAGCCAGGCAACGATCTCATCGATACGCTCCGGCGGACCGGAAATCAGTGCTTCGACACTTCCGTCGGAACGGTTTCTGACCCAGCCGACAAGCGCCAGCTCTTCGGCTTTGCGACGCGTGTAGTCACGGTAGCAGACGCCTTGGACGATGCCGTATACCCGTGCTCTGATCGTTTTCTGTTCCATAGGCCGCTCGTTTTTCAATGATCACGCAGGGATCCTCTCGGGCACCACTCGGAGCGGAAGATCAGCCGCCGCCGATTACCGGAAAAATGGCGAGGATGTCGCCTTCTTGCGGATGGGCGTCGAGGCGACAATGCCGCGAATTGAGCATTGTCACCCCGACTTCCTTCTCGTCGATGCCGAGATCGGCGATAATGCCGGCGACGGTCGCTTGCTCCGGGTATTGTTTAACTTCCGCGACAAACCGGTTGTCGCGGAAGTAGGCAAAGAGTTTAACCGTCAGTTTCATTTAGAAGTTCCAGAATGAATCGATCTCCTCGCCGGTGAAATCGACCACCAGATTGTGTGGCGGCAACGGCTCGTTGTAGAAAAATTCCGGCAAGCGGTCATCGGCATTGTTGAAGCCGGCGGCCTGATTGAAGGCGCGCTCGGTCTTCAGGATGGTCTTGCCAAGATTGGTGACGTCGTCGCCGGTCAGATTGATGCCGAACCGGGCGTTGATCAGGTCGATCAGGCGCGGCAGACAATTCGGATCGTCAAGGGCCGCAAAAGCGATAAACAGGCACATACCGGTCGAATCGATGGCGGCGGTGGCGATCTGCAGGTTGCGGGACAACTCCACCTGGCCGTCCTTGGACAACGGGTCGACCGAACCGCCGACGTTGAGGATATTGGTGGCCACCGCATAGCCGGCGGTATGATCGGCACCCATCGGGGTGGTCGCGTAGGTAATCGCCATACCCTTGACGGTTCGCGGGTCGTAGGCGGGGATTGCCTGGTTTTTGACCACCGGCACCCGAGTCACGCCGAAGGCACGGCCGACCGAACCGGCTCCGTTGCCGATGATTCGGCCGAGCGCGGTCCCTTTGGCAACTTCTTCGCGAAGAATACGGCAGACACCGGGACCGTCGCCGAAGGGAAGTACGCCGGCCTCCATGGCCACACCCATGGCCACCGAGGTCTCGATGGAGTCGACACCGAGATCGTCCATCAACCGGTCGGCTTCGGCAATGTCGTCGAGGTTCTCGACACAGCAGTCGGCGCCCAATGCCCAGATCGATTCATATTCGAAACCGGATGTCTTGTATTGTTTGTTCGCATCGTTGTAGATCTGCGAACATTGGATGACGCAACCGGCATGACAATTGTGCTTGACCACGCCGCCGCGCTCCTCGATCAGATCGTGCATCGTCTCGCCGGAAATCTTGTCGTGTCCCTCGAATTGCCCGGAGGTGAAATTCCTGGTCGGCAGGCCGCCGGCCTCGTTGATCACGTTGACCAGCACGTTGGTGCCGTACGTACCGAGCGTCTGGCTGACCGGGTTGTCGACGAGGGCCTTGGCAAAGGCTCGGTTGGCCTGTTTGAAGGCCTCAGGGTCGGCGATGGCGACTTTGCCCCCCTGGGGGTCGACCGAAATGAATTTGACCCGTTTGGAGCCCATCACCGCGCCGAGACCGCCGCGTCCGTTGGAACGGAGGTTGCCGTCCGGATCCATGACGGAGATATTGGCCGCCTCCATCTTCATTTCGCCGGCCGGACCGATGGTGATGACGCCGCGTTTGCTCTCGAAGCGTTTGCTCAGCGTCTGGACGACTTCGTAATTACCTTTGCCGATCAACTCTTTTTCTTCGCTGATCTCAACACCGGCAGGGGTTACGGCAAGACTGTACCAGCTATCTGCTTTCGGCTGTCCTTCGATGATCAACGCCTTGCAACCGCAGCGGGCGAGCAGTTGCGCCGAGGTGCCGCCGGCGTTTGCTTCTTTGATCGTTCCGGTCAACGGGCTTTTGGCGCCGGCCGACAGCCTTCCTGAGTTGGCTGCGACGGTGCCGGACAACAAGCCGGGGGCGAACACCAGCTTGTTGTTCGGCCCAAGCGGGTGACAGGTCGGCGGAACTTCGGCGGCGACGATCGTCGAGGTGAGGCCCCGTCCGCCGAGACCGGCCCAGTTCTGTGGGATCTCTTCGACGCTGACGGTCAACTCCGTCATGTTAACTCGAAAAATTTTATCGCTCATGATCGCATCTCCTTTCAGTTCTGGCCGACGCATTCACGTGCAGGGCAGCGTGACGGGGGCATGCAGCGGCCGTTTATTGTTCATACATGACAACGCCGGAATCCCGGAGATTGTACCCTCCAAGACCGACGATCTTCTGCTGGAATTCACGGTCGCCGCTGATCAGTTCCAACGCGGCGCGGACCCGAGGGTCTCGGGCAAAAGCCGCCGGTACGATCAAGTCGTAACGCTCCTCGGCAACCGGAATGAAGTCGAGACCGAGTGCTACCGCTGCAGCCCTGATCCCCATGCCGGCATCGGCGCTGCTACTGGCGATTGCCGCGGCGACGTTCATATGCGTGTACTCTTCACGATCATAGCCCGCGATTTGGTGCGGGTCAAGGCCGGAGTCGCGCAGTATTTTGTCCGTCAGCAGCCGGGTTCCGGCACCTTTCTGACGATTGATGAAACGCAGGCCGCGGTCGGCGATATCCGCCAGACCGGTAATGCGCAGCGGGTTGCCGGCGGCGACCAGCAAGCCTTGCTCACGGTAGCAGAGATTGATCAGTTGCAGCGGCAGGTCCGGCAAGAATCGCTTGATAAAACTGACGTTATATTCGCCGCTCTGCTCGTCGAGCAGGTGCGACCCGGCCAGGTGGGCCTCGCCGCGTCTGATGGCCATGATGCCGCCCATTGAACCGACATGAGCAGAAGATAGCCTGACAGGTGGGCGCCGTCGGTGTAGATGGTTGGCGAGCAGGTCGAGGATATTGTCGTGACTGCCGATCATGACCAGGGTGGCATCGACCTCGCCACGGCTGCGCACCAGTTCGATGCGGACCCGTTCTCCGGCGCCGATGCCTTCGCTGCCGGCGGGAATGGTCAGCATGCCGTCGGCCCGGACCACGGACATTACCGATCCGGCTCCTTTCCCGGATGGTGTTGCAATGAGCTTATCGCCGACGCGGCCCAGGGTTACCCGAACGAACTGGTCGACGCCCATCGGCGAGTGCATCGGCCGGGACATGATGGCCTCGATGGTTTGCGGGGCGGGCAGCGGGGCGCCGAGAAAGGTGTAGATCAGATCACGAGCGAAGAGTTGCAGGGTCAGCAGTGCCGATACCGGATAGCCGGGCAGGCCGAGTACAGGGGTATCGCCGATCAGTGCGAGAATCACCGGTTTACCCGGCTTAATCGCGACGCCGTGGACGATTATCGATCCGAGTTCACCAAGTGTTGCCGCGGAGTAATCACGACTGCCGGCCGAGGCGCCGGCATTGGTGACGACCATGTCGGCGGATGTCGCGGCCTCGGTGATGGCCTGGCGGAGAAGCAGAGGGTCGTCGCTCACCGGGGCATGGATCTCGACGTCGGCCCCCCACTCGATCAGGGTAGAGCCGAGGATGCGGGAATTGAATTCGATGATCTGGCCCGGCTGCACCGATTGGCCTGCTGGAATCAGTTCCGAGCCGGTTGGGATTATCACCACCTTCGGGGGAATCCGGACAGCAACGGCGGTGACCCCGGCGGCGAGCATCGCGCCGAGATCGATCGGGCGGATCACGTGTCCCTCCGGGATAATCAATTCGGTGGCGACGATATCTTCGCCGACAGTTCGGACATGCTGCCAGGGTGGGGCCGGGTTGACCAGTTCGGCACTGCCGTCTCCATGCCAGTGAATATCCTCGTTCATGACCACCGCATTGTATCCTTCGGGTACCGCATTGCCGGTGTTGACTTTGGCAAACCGGTCGGCGGAGAGCACTACCGGATCTGTCTCACTGGCCGCGGCAAGATCGAGGAAATGAACGGCGATTCCGTCCATGGCGGCGGCGTTGTAGGTTGGCGACGAATGACGGGCGAAGACCGGCTCGGCGGTCCCCCGCCCGAGCGCCTGGTCGACAGCAATGGTTTGCTGTGGCCGACGCCGAAAGAAACCCGCTGTCTCCACTGCGGTCAGCCATGACGTTCTGGCCTGCCGGAGTGGCTGATTGGTAACGTAAACGGAATGATCACTCATTGATAGATATAAACCTCCACCTGCTCTCCTTCGGCCAGGCCCTGACTGTCCTCGTTGATGAGAAAATACCCGTCGGCGCGGGACATGGTTGAGATGGCGCCGGAACGACCGAGAATCGGGTGGCAGCGCCACTGTCCTTGATCACGGTCGAGCCGCACCCGGATAACGTCCAGTCGGCCGGCAGCAGAATTGATGCTGCGCATCAGCCGTGCGCTCATACTTGGCACGGGGCGACGATCACCGGCCCGCTCGCCGGAGAGAGCGCGCACTGCCGGCCGGACGAAAAAATCGAAGCAGACCATGGCCGACACCGGGTGGCCCGGCAGACCGAATACCGGCGTCTGGTTGCACAGACCGATAATGATCGGCTTTCCCGGTTTCAATGTGACACCATGGACCAAGATGCCCGGAGATCCGAGTCGTTCAATGGTCCGCTCGCCGAGATCGCGGACGCCGACGGAGCTGCCGCCGGAAAAAAAGACCAGGTCTGTCTCTTCGACGGCCCGGGCAACGGTTGCGAAAAAGATCTCCTCGCGGTCGGAAACGATGCCGTAATCGGTTACCGTGGCGCCGCAGCGTTTGGCCATAGCGGCCAGGGTCACCGAGTTTATGTTTCTGATCTTGCCGGCGGTCGACGGTTGCCGGTGGTCGATGATCTCATCGCCGGTGGCAATGATGCCGATGCGGGGGCGCCGATAAACGACGACCTCGTCGATGCCGAGACCGGCAAGCAAGCCGAGATCGGACGGGCGGAGACGGTGTCCGGCCGGCAGCGCCTGCGCGCCGGCACGGATATCGTCGCCCGTCTTGATGACATTGGTGCCGCTGCCGATCCCCTTGACCACTTCCACCATCGTTTCGTCGACCGGAACGGTATGCTCGAGCATGACGACACTGTCGGCGTTGTCGGGGAGCAGTCCGCCGGTCGGAATCCGGTAACAACTGCCGCGTTCCAGGCACCCCTCCGGCGGGGCGCCCATCAAGACCTCGCCGGCAATCTGCAAATAGGCAGGCAGAGACTGGGTTGCACCG
>JAZBPM010000250.1:0-7485 GCA_036351615.1 Desulfofustis sp. | reverse complement strand
CTGGTTATTTTCAGTCTCGCGATTGGCAGTGTCATTGGTGAAATGATTGACATTGAAGCCTGGCTGGAACGGCTGGGGCAGTGGCTGGAAAACCGTTTTTCCCGCACCGGCGGAGGAATTGCCAAAGGATTTGTGGCAGCCAGTCTGCTGTTCTGCGTGGGATCCATGGCCATTGTCGGATCCATGGAAAGCGGCCTGACCGGCAATCACCAGACCCTGTTCGCCAAGTCGATCCTCGACGGCGTTACCTCGATCATCTTCGCGTCGGCCATGGGGCTCGGCGTCATGTTCTCCAGCCTGGCCGTCTTCATCTATCAGGGGCTGATCACCCTGACCGCAGTCTTTATGAAGAGTTTCCTGGTGCCCGCGACCATCGCTCAGATGACCTCGGTCGGGGGCTTGCTGATCCTCGCCATCGGCCTGAATATGCTGAAAATCACATCGATCCGAGTCGGCAACCTGCTGCCCGGCATCTTCCTGCCGCTGCTCTACTTCATGGTTCTGCAGATCAGCCGGTAAGCGGGCATACGGCGATCAGAGTTTGGTCCGCACCCGATCCCAACGTTTGATCTGCCAAGTCGTCCGGCCTTCTGCAATCCGATTGCCGGATTGGTCGGTAACCAGGCTCTCCATGCAGACGGTGACCGCTTCCTGCTCACGCAGCGGGCCGATGATCTCGTTTTCCAGCCGCTGATTCGGCAAAAAACTCTCGGAAACGATGCCCTCCTTGGCTTGGTAATGGTAATCCACTTCGAGGCGTCCCATGATCAGACGATACCGTTGCGGGTCAAGCCGTGACAACAGCAGGAACCCGGCCGACATCTCGGCGACGGTGGCAATAGCGCAGGCATGGATGCCGCGCACGTGGTTGCGGTTGACCTGGCGATAGGTTGCAGCGGATCGGACCATCTCCTCGGTAATGGCGGCGATCCGGAACCCGTGCGGCCGGTTGAACGGGATAACCCGACTGAGCAGCAGGTTGAGTATCAGTAGCCAGCGCGGCGAGTGTCGGGCCCGTTCGATCAGTTTCGGCAGATGCTGTATCATTTCCGTCTCCCCGGCTCTCCCCTTCGATCGCCGCCGCACAGCGGCTCCGCGCTATGCGCCAACCGCGGCATGATACCCCTCCTCCACCCGGGCAAAGAGGCCGGCTTGCTCCAGTGAAGCACTTAACGGCTCGGGATCTTCAAGAAAATCCTGCATGAAAATGATCTCCGACGATTTCAGATAGACATGAAAGGGGTCTTTCATCTCCGGAAAGACCTGTTCGATAATATCCGCCACCGAGCTGCGGCCGATGTGCGGCTTGAGCTGGAGTACCCGCTGCAGGGCCTTGGTTATATAGAAAGAGATAGCCGAATCGACACTGTCGATGGATTGCCGGTGCCCGGGCAGGATGGTCTTGCCTTGCAGGCCGGCCAGTTTGACGATGCTGTCGCAATAGGCCCGGTAATTGTTGAAGCGGCCGCCGCTCTCCAGGTCGACATCGAGCAGCGGCGACTGGAAAATGCCGCGCAGCAGCGTATCGCCGGTGATCGCCCAGTCGTCGCCATGATAGACGAGATCACTCTGGGAGTGTCCCGGGCACGGCAACACCGAAATGCCGAGGTACGCCGGCAGGTCGCGTTCGGCGATCAGGTACTGTTCCGGAACCGGCGGCAACAGTCCACCCCGGTGAAAAGCCTGGCGGATCTTTGCCAAATAATCCCGTCCAAATCCCATGCCGGCGAGCAACTCGTACATGCGCCGCATCCGCTCGTCGTGATGCCTGATTTTCTGCACATCGCGATACGGCAGATAGACCGTCGCTCCGCTGGTTGCGGCCAGCCAAGCGCTCTGCCCGTAATGATCGATATGGCAGTGACTGACAAGCACGTGGCGAAGGCGGCTCAGATCGATGTTGTCCTCCAGAAACGTCCGGCCGGTATCGGTCGGCGGCCCGGTGTCGAACAACACCAACTCACCATCATGCTCGATGCTGTAACAATGCACCGGGCCGACCATATAGGGGGTGTCTACGGTGTGCTGCATCGGAATCATGGCGAGGTCCCAGAGCGTGCTGTCAGGCCGGGAAGACAAAGGCCCCCGCTCCCGGCAGCAAGGAGCAGGAAGCGGGGGCCACGGTTGCCGTTAACCAAACAGATACCGTTCCTCCTCGCAAGCCGCTTCGGCGAGCAGCCGCTTGGCGGCCAGCAGGCCGGTTGCGTCATACTTGGTAAAACGCCTGACGCCGGCCAGAATCATGGTCAACGTGTCTCCCTCCTCGATATAGAAGGCACCTTTACGGGCCGCTGAGCCGGCGGTCTCCGACGCACTGAAAGCGAACACCTTGACCGCCGCCCGGACCAGCCCCTGCTTGCGCTCACTGAAACGACGCAGGGCTTTTTCGGCCCGCAGGACGGCGCTTTCCAGCGCGAAGATCTGGATGGCGATGTCGGCCGCAGCCATCAGGATCTCCTGTTCATCGGCAATCTTGTCCATGAACTTCTGTACCCCGGTACCGGCCAGGATCAAAAAGAGCGTCTTGAGATTTTTCAACAAGACCTTCTCGGCCGCAAACGGTATGGATTCGTCAAGTTCCTCGAAACTCGGGGTCATCAGCGATTCAAAGGCCTTCATCGCCTCCGCCTGCAACGGCAATTCGCCCTTCATCGCCTTGCGCAGGATCATGCCGGGGATGAGCAGCCGGTTGATCTCGTTGGTACCCTCGAAGATCCGGTTGATCCGCTCGTCACGGTAATAGCGTTCGGCCGGATAGTCGCTGACGAACCCGTAGCCACCGAAGATCTGCACCACCTCGTCGACGGTCTGAGCCAGCACCTCACTGCAGAAGACCTTGGAAATACCGCACTCCGAAGCATACTCTTCGATGCCCTTGAGATATTCGACATAGTAGTTGTCGATCCCTTTGTCGATGGTGGCCAGTTTCTCGTCAAGCAGGCCGGCCAACCGGTAGACCAGAGATTCCGAGGCGTAGATGGCGGCGGTCAGATCGGCGATCTTTTCACCGATAGCGCCGAAGCTGCTGATCTTCTTCTTGAACTGAACCCGCTCATTGGCGTACTTGATACCGGTAACCAGGGCCATCTTGGACGCACCGGTGACCGCGGCGCCGAGCTTGAAACGACCGACGTTAAGCACGTTGAAGGCGATCTTGTGCCCCTTGCCGATCTCACCGAGGACATTTTCCACCGGCACTTTGCAATTGTCGAGGATGATCTGGGTGGTCGAACTGCCCTTGATGCCCATTTTCTTCTCTTCGGCCCCGACCACCAGGCCGGGAAAATCGCGCTCGACGAGAAAGGCGGTGAAATGCTGCTTGTCTACCTTGGCAAAGATCGTGAAAATCTGGGCGAACCCGCCGTTGGTAATGAATTGTTTGGTGCCGTTGAGCACGTAGTGGCTACCGTCTTCAGACAGCACCGCCGTTGCCTGGGCGCCGAGCGCGTCGCTGCCCGAGCCGGGTTCGGTCAGGCAATAGGCGGCGCACCATTCGCCGGAGATGATCCGGCCGAGATACTGTTCCTTCTGCTCCGGCGTGCCGTAATAAATCAGCGGCAGTGTACCGATACCGGTATGGGCGGAGAACGCCACGGAGAACGAGCCGCCGTAGGAGATCTTTTCCGCCACCAGCATGCTCGAGGCCTTGTCCAGGTCCAGACCGCCGTACTCTTCAGGGGTATCCATCATCAGCAGGCCGAGGTCACCGCACTTTTTCATCCCTTCGACAACCAACTCGAAGTTCTGCTGATCGATCTCCTCCATCTTCGGGACGATCTCGTTCATCACGAACTGCTCGGTGGTCTCGGCGAACTGTTTCTGCTCGTCGCTGAAATCTTCCGGGGTAAACACCGACTCACAGGCAACATCGGCGATCAGGTATTCGCCGCCCTTCAATATCGTATCAGCCATCTTTTCACCTCTTTAAATTACAATCTCTCGAAGATGCCAGCAGCGCCCATACCGCCGCCGATACACATGGTAACCAGACCGTAACGCGCCTTCCGACGCCCCATCTCATGGAGCAGGGTGGCGGTAAGTTTGGCGCCGGTGCAACCGAGTGGATGCCCCAGAGCAATGGCTCCACCGTTGACATTGAGGATGGAGCGATCAATTCCCAGCTCTTTGACCACTGCCAGAGCCTGGGCGGCAAAGGCCTCGTTAAGCTCGATCAGTCCGATGTCGCTGAGTTTCATATCGGCCATCTCGAGTACCGCCGGTATCGCCGCGATCGGACCGATGCCCATTACTTCGGGCGCCACCCCGCGCACGGCATAAGCGACGAAACGAGCCATCGGCTCGGCCGCGAGCCGCTTCAGGTAATCTTCCGAGACCACCAGCGAAAACGCTGCGCCGTCGGTCATCTGAGAAGAATTGCCGGCCGTAACCGTGCCGCCGAGTTTGAAAGCGGGCCGCAATTTGCTCAACGTTTCGAGCGTGGTCCCGGGCCGCACCCCGTCGTCAACCACCACCTCCTCGGTAGTCCGCTTGATCTTCCCTTTTACCAGTTGCGTCTTCTCGATGGTGACCGGGATGATCTCATCGGTAAACCGGCCGGCTTCGATAGCAGCCGCGGCCCTGGCATGGCTGTCGACGGCGAATTCATCCATGGCGGCTCGATCGATGCCATAGCGCTCGGCCACCAGTTCGGCGGTGATGCCCATGGACGAATAGGCCTCAGGCCAGTCTTCGACCAGGGCCGGGTTGGCACTGTATTTCAATCCGCCAAGCGGTACGCAGGACATCGACTCGGTACCGCCGGCGACGATGCAGTCGGCCAGACCGAGCATGATCCGTTCCGCGGCCATCGAAATTGTCTGCACGCCGGAACAGCAGAAACGGTTGATGGTCTGCCCGGGCACCTCGATGGGAAGACCGGCTTTCAGTCCGGCCATTCTCCCCAGATTCATACCCTGCTCGGCCTCCGGGAAGGCGCACCCGAGATAGATGTCATCGACGGTTGCCGGCTCGATGCCGGTCCGCTCGACAAGTCCCTTGATGGCCGTCGCAGCCAGGTCATCGGGGCGCATATCCTTGAATTTACCCTTGTTGGCCCGGCAGCCTGGCGTCCGGTAACTGGCCAGAATATAGGCTGTTTTCATATCGTAATCTCCTGAATCATTGACTGAATGGTGAGCACCGCCCTAGTTGCGCAGCGGCTTGCCGGTCTTGAGCATGTGCTGGATGCGCTCGGACGTCTGTTTGTTGCCGCAGAGCTTCAGGAAGTTCTCGCGTTCCAGCTTGAGCAGATACTCCTCGGTGACCGGCGTGCCCGGATTGACGTCTCCACCGCAGATGACATCGGCGATGATGCCGCCCATCTTTTCTTCATAGTCGGTGATATGAGAGCCCATTTTCATATTCCATAACTGGCTCTTGATACTGGCCGCCACGCTGCGGCCCGGCGCCGGTATATCGGTCAGCGGCCGCGGGGGCCGGTAATTGACGGCCAGGGCCAGCACCTTCTGCTTGGCGTCGCCGATCAACCGGTCAATATTCATGGTAATCGCATCGCCGTTCCGCATATAGCCCATGCCCGCCAGTTCGGCGGCGCCCATCGATACCTGGGCCATTGCAATCTGCCGGAAATGTTTGAAGATGAACGGCTGCACATCGGTGTCGTAGCGACGGGCCAGGTCCACGGCGCGGATGCACATCTCTTTGGTACCGCCGCCACCCGGCAACAGGCCGACCCCGATCTCGACCAGTCCCATATAGGTCTCGGCCGAGGCATTGATCGCATCGGCATGCAGACAGAATTCGCAGCCGCCGCCCAGGGTCATCCCGAAGGGCGCGGCAACCACCGGTACTTTAGCGTATTTCACCGCCATGGTGGCCTTCTGGAAGGACCTGAGCACCATGTCGATATCTTCCCAGGCACCCTCGGCCAGGGCCACGGCGAGCAGCATCAGGTTAGCGCCCACCGAGAAGTTGGCACCGCGATTGCCGATCACCAGGCCGACGCCGTCCTGCTCGGCTCGCCGGATCGCCTTGTGCACCAGGCTCAGGATGTCGCCGCTGATGGCGTTCATCTTGGAATGAAATTCGAGGCAATAGACCCCGTCACCAAGATCGATGATCGAGGCGCCACTGTTTTTTTCGACCTCACGGCCACCGCGCTTGAGAATCTCCAGACTGATCTGTCCGGCGGGCTGCGGGACCGGCTGATAGCCGGCGCCGAGCACGTCGTAGAATTCAAACCGGCCATCCTCGGTGTATCGATAGAAGGAATCAAGATTCTTCAGGGAATCGGGGACCGCCACGCCGTCCTTCTGTGCACGCTTGACGAAGGCCGGCACACCGATCGCATCGAGCATCTCGAACGGCCCGAGTTCCCAGTTAAAGCCCCACTTCATCGCGTTGTCGATATTGACCACGTCATCGGCAATCTCGCCGATCCGGTTGACCGCATAGATCAGTGTATCGCGCAGGCTGCGCCAGGCATACTCGGCACCCTGGTCGGCACCGTTGACGACGGCGGCGATCTTGCGCCGCGGATCGTCGATCTGCTTGACCATCTGCACCGAGGCGAACTTCGGTTTCTGCAACGGACGGTAGTCACCGGTCTGGTAGTCGTAATAGGAGATCTGCCTTTTACCGTCGACTTTCTCTTTTTTGTAGAAGCCCTTGCCGCTCTTGTTGCCGAGCAGTCCCTGCTTGATCATCGTGTCCATGAAGTCGGGCAGCTTGAAGACATCCCGCTCTTCATCGTCAGGCTGGGTATCGTAGGAGTTGGTGCCGACATGGGCCAGGGTGTCGAGACCGACCAGGTCGGCGGTCCGGAAAGCGGCACTCTTGGGCCGAGCTGTGGCCGGGCCGGCGACCGAATCGACTTCCTCCACGGTCAGACCCATTTCGACCATATGCCGGATACCTTTGTAGATCGCGTAAACGCCGATGCGGTTGGCGATAAAATTGGCCGTATCCTTCGCGTAGACAACACCCTTGCCCAGTCTCCGCTCGATGAATTCGGCCATTTCGGCGACCACCTGCCCATCGGTGTCCGTGCAGGGGACGATTTCCATCAGCCGCATGTAGCGGGGCGGATTGAAGAAATGGGTCACCAGAAAACGGCTGCGCAGCTCGGCCGGCAGATCCCGGGCCATATCGTTGACCGAGAGGCCGCTGGTATTGGTGGTCAACACCGCGTTCGGACCGAGATGGGGAGCAATGCGCTCGAAAAGACTCCGCTTGATCTTCATATTCTCGACCACAACCTCGATAACCCAGTCGCAATCCTTCAGCTTCTCCAGGTCATCCTCGAAGTTGCCCGTTTCGATCAGCGCGCCGTACTCCTTGAGATAAAACGGCGCCGGCTTCATCCGGGCCAGCCCCTCCAATCCCGCCCGGGCGATACGATTGCGCACTTCGGGACTGTCAAGGGTCAATCCGCGCGACGCTTCCTGCTCGGTCAGTTCCCGGGGAACGATGTCGAGCATCAGGACCTCCAGCCCTGCGTTAGCCAGGTGAGCCGCGATGGTGGCG
>JAZBPM010000249.1:0-11461 GCA_036351615.1 Desulfofustis sp. | reverse complement strand
GGGGGACTGATTTCAAGATTGAAAGTGAGCGGGGGACAGGTTAAAACCAGTCCCGCCGATTTTCGTATAACCTATCGGAAAACCAAATTTACCAACCGTTGCTGTAGGTTCTCTGTCTGCTTCTAAGTTCCCGCTATGAGGCTTAGAGCAAGGCCTGACGCAAGTCCTCGATGATCGTGGCCAGGGAGCGGCAGAAACGGGCCGCCGCCGCACCGTCGATGACCCGATGGTCGTAGGAGAGAGAGAACGGCAGGGTCAGCCGCGGCACGAAGCTCTCTCCATTCCAGACCGGCTTCATATAGCTGCGCGACAGGCCGAGAATGGCGACCTGCGGCGCGTTGACGATCGGCGTGAAGCCGGTACCGCCGATGCCGCCGAGGCTGGAGATGGTAAACGAGGCCCCCTGGATGTCGGGGATGGCCAGTTTGCCGTTGCGGGCCTGGGAACTGAGACGGGCCAGTTCTTCGGCGATAGCACGGATTCCGAGGCGATCGGCGTCCTTGACCACCGGTACGACCAGGCCGCCCGGGGTGTCGACGGCAATGCCCACGTGGTAATAGTGTTTGACGATCAACGTATCGCCGTCGGCGCCGAGCGAGGCGTTGAACTGCGGATAATTCTTCAGGGCCGCAACCACTGCCTTGATGATAAACACCAGCGGGCTGAGCTTGACCGTCCCGGTCTCGGCTCCCTCGTTGAGCTCTTTACGAAAAGTCTCCAGATCGGTGATGTCCGCTTCGTCGAACTGGGTGACGTGCGGAATGGCTTGCCAGCTCTGCTGCAGATGCGGGCCGGAGATGCGCTGAATGCGACCGAGCTGCTGCTCTTCGATGGCGCCGAATTTGCTGAAGTCTTCCGTTTGTGCAGCTTTATCCGGCCGGGCCGCTACCGGCTTTTCGCCGCCGGCGACGGCGTCAATGTCTTCCTTTAGAATGCGGCCTTTCGGCCCGCTGCCGGTAACATCGGCCAGATCGACTCCGGCCTCCCGAGCATGGGCACGCACCGACGGAGAGGCATGAACGGACCCGCCAGCCTTTGCTTCCTGATCCTGCCCACCGTCATTATCCCGCTGTATCGTCTGTTTTTTTGTTTCACGTTCTGTTTTGTCCGGTGAATCAGTCGATTGCGCGGGTTGTTTTTTTTCTTCTCCGTTTGTTTTGTCCGGTGAATCGTCCGCTTTTTCAGTCGACTTTTCTTCCGTGCTTTCCTGACCGTTCTGATCCGCTGTCTCCAGCAGGGCAATCAAGTCGCCGCTGGCCACCGTGTCGCCGGCCTTGATCTTGATTTCACTGATCACGCCGGCCAACGGGCTGGGGATATCCATCACCGCTTTTTCGCTCTCCAGCGCAACGAGCGGGTCTTCCACATCAATCCGGTCGCCGGCGGCGACGTAGATCTCGAGAACGGTGATTTCCTGAACATCGCCGAAGTCCGGGACGGTGATTTTCTCGATTGCCATGCCTGTCTCTCCTGTTATCGGGTAATGGGATGGTCGGTTTCCGGGTCTATGGAGTAGCGCGTAATGGCCTGCTGCACCGTTGCTTGGTCTATCTCACCCTGCCGGGCCAGAGCGGCCAGGGCGGCGATGACGATATGATACCGATCGACTTGGAAAAAACGGCGCAGCCGTTCACGGGTATCGCTGCGGCCATAGCCGTCGGTACCGAGGATGGTGAGCGGATTAGGGATCAGTCGCCTGATCTGTTCGGCATAAGCGGTAACGTAGTCGGTGGCGATGATTGCCGGTCCCTGGTGGTCGGCGAGTACTTCTTCCAGATGGCTTCTTTTTTGCGGTTGGTCGGGATGTAGCCGGTTCCAGTTTTCGACAAGCAGCCCGTCGCGGTGCAACTGATTGATGCCGAGGACGCTCCAGATAGTGCTGTCGATGGAAAAATCATCGCGCAACAGTTCGGCGGCAGCGATAACTTCTCTGAAAATCGAGCCGCTGCCCATCAGTTGCACGGCTGCTTTTCCTGTGGGCGCTTTTTGAAACAGATAGATGCCGCGCTCGATCCCTTCTTCGACTCCTTTGGGCATCTCGGGATGCTGGTAATTCTCGTTGAGCAGGGTGATGTAGTAGAAGACATCCTCTCCGTCGCGGTACATACGCTCGATGCCCTTCTGGATGAGAACTGCCACTTCATACCCGAAGGTCGGGTCGTAGGCCCGGCAGGACGGATAGGTGGAGGCAAAGAGCAGGGCATGGCCGTCCTGATGCTGGAGCCCTTCCCCGTTCAACGTGGTGCGACCCGATGTGGCGCCGAGTAGAAACCCCCGCGTTCTCGCGTCGCCGGCCGCCCACAACTGATCACCGATACGCTGGAACCCGAAGATCGAGTAGAAGATATAAAACGGGATCATCGCCAGGTCGTAATTGACATGGGCGGTGCCGGCTGCGGTCCAGGATGAGATGGAACCGGCCTCGGTGATCCCCTCTTCGAGGATCTGGCCGGTCGGATCTTCACGATACCAGGCGATGGTTTCCGAGTCCTGCGGTTCATAGAGCTGGCCGGTTGGTGCATAGATACCCAGTTGGCGGAACAATCCCTCCATGCCGAACGTCCGGGCCTCGTCGGGGACGATTGGGACGATCCGCTTGCCGATTTGCTTGTCCTTGACCAAGGTGCTGAGCATTCGGACAAAGGCCATCGTCGTCGAAATCTCACGCTGTTTCGATGATTCGAGCAGGCCGGAAAAAGCGTCGAGCGATGGGGTGGTCAGTTTCTCGTACTCGGTGCGGCGCAGCGGTACCGGTCCGCCGAGGGCGTCCCGCTGCTTTTGCAGAAAGCGGGCTTCGGGGCTGTCGTCGGCCGGCCGGATAAACGGCAACTCCGTCAGCCGGTCGTCCTCGAGCGGCACGTGAAAGCGATCGCGAAACGACTGCAGGGACTGCTGGTCCATCTTCTTTACATTGTGGGCGACCATGACCGATTCACCGGACTGACCCATGCCGAATCCCTTGATGGTCTTTACCAGGATTACGGTCGGCTGGCCGCGGTGGCGGACGGCGGTGGAAAAAGTGGTATAGATTTTGCGAGGATCATGGCCGCCGCGAGTCATTTGCCACAATTCGTTGTCGCTGATATCCTCGACAAGTGCCTGCAGGTGCGGATCGTCGCCGAAGACCTTTTCCCGCAGATAGGCAGGACCCCGAGCCCGAATGGTCTGGAAATCGCCATCGACCATTTCGCCGAACTTGGCAAGCAGTCGTCCCTCGCGATCACGGGCGAGGATCTTGTCCCACTCGCTGCCCCAGATGACCTTGATCACGTTCCAGCCGGCGCCGCGGAAGCGACCCTCCAGTTCTTGGATGATCTTGCCGTTGCCGCGTACCGGGCCGTCGAGGCGCTGCAGGTTGCAGTTGACGACGAAGATCAGGTTGTCTAGTTGTTCACGGGTGGCCACGGGCAGGGCGCCGAGGGCCTCGGGCTCGTCCGATTCGCCGTCGCCCATGAAGAACCAGACCTTTCGGTCGCCGGCCGTTTTGAGTCCGCGTCGGTCCAGATAGCGCATGAAACGGGCCTGGTAGATGGCCAGCATCGGACCGAGGCCCATGGAAACGGTGGGAAATTCCCAGAAATCAGGCATCAGCCAGGGATGCGGGTAGGAAGACAAGCCTCGGCCGTCTACCTCCCGGCGGAAATGATCGAGCTGTTCCTCGCTGAGGCGGCCTTCGACAAAGGCTCTGGCGTGGATGCCGGGGGAACTGTGGCCCTGGAAGTAAACGAGATCGGCGCCGTTTTCCGCCTGCGGGCCGCGGAAGAACCAGTTGAAGCCGACTTCATAGATCGCCGAGACCGACGAATAGGTGGCGATGTGGCCACCGAGGCCTTTGCCGTCCTTGTTGGCCCGGGCGACCATTGCCATCGCGTTCCAGCGCACGTATGCGGCGACGTTGCGGGCGATCAGTGAGTCGTCGCCCGGTATCGATGCTTCCTGGTCAGGCGTTATGGTATTGCCGTACGGCGTGACGATGCCCGGCGAGGTGTCGACGCCACGGGCCCGGGCGCGATCGGTCAAGGACCTGAGCAGAAAATCCGCCTTCTCTTTGCCCTCGTGTTCGATAACGCCGTCGAGAGAGGCGAGCCAGTCGTTGGTTTCCTGGGGATCGGGGTCGTTATAGTATGAACTCATCGGATACCTCGGGTAAAAAAGAATCGCTGTCGTCTCGCAGCGAAGGTCATAGGCGGTGCCGGGGGAAACTAACTGTCTGTGAGGGAGCTTGAAAAAATCGGAATTTCGTTCAAGATCAAGGCGCGCAAGAGAATTTTTCCGCAGGAATATACATGATATTCCTAGGATAAAATTTGATTGTGCAACGATGAGATTGGGCGAAATGACAATTTTTCACGGTTCCCTATGGTCTGATTGTAGAGCAGATCGGTGCGTTTGTAAATATCGACGGCTTCGGTCGCGGTCCGGCGACGGCCGAATCACGGCCGATAAACAATCGAGTTGCTGTTGCTGCGGCGGCTTCAGGCTGTGGCCGGGCAGGCAGGGGAACCCGGCGACCCGGGACAGAAGTGCTGTCTGTCGCTGATCGCCGGGGTAGAGTCGAGGCTATTGCTGTTGTTCGAAGAGCTGGTAATAAATCTTCTGGAAACTTCCGTCTCTGATGGCGCTCTTGATGTCGGCGGTGCTGGAGTTGAGCCAGGCATGCATTGGATCGTCGGTGAGCAGCTCATCGATGTAGTCATTGATTTCCGGGTCGCCGAAGGCTCGTGCCTTGGGCAGGAAGGTGAAGTAAAAGGAGTAGGCGACTTCGTACATGCCGTGCCACCAGGAGTAGTCCGGGGCCATCATCGCAGCGCCCATTCGGGCGCGGCGTCCTTGATGGTGCCAGAGTTCGTAGTAATCCCACTCGATTTCGTTAGCGAACGAGGCCGGGTTTTCCAGAAGCTCCTTATCCTTGATCATGATCATGATCTCAGTGGCCGGCCGGGCGAATTTCTGGTTGTAGAGTTTGACCAGCGCGTCGAACTGGTAGTAGTGGCCATCGACGAAAGACTGCTGGTGACACGAGAGACAGACCTGCTGCATCGCCGTCCGCTTTTTGACCGCGTCGTTTTTCGGCTTGGCCATCGGCGGCCGCAGGGTCCAGGAGATTCGGTCACCGACATCGTGACTGACCGCCTGGTCGGCCGTTGCCGACATATGACAGGTGGCGCAAGTCGGTGCCGCATAATAATCGTCGCCGACGACCCAGGAATCACGGTCCATGTTGAGGCTTTCGCGAAAGCCGCGGTAGGCGATGCCATGCTTGGAGGCCTCGAAGATCTCCTTTTGCGGATGATCGGGACCGAGGTGGCACTTGCCGCAATTTTCCGGTTGCCTGGCCTGGTACTTGGAAAAAGAGTGGCGGGAATGGCAGGCATTGCAGGCACCTTTCGAACCGTCCGGGTTGATCCGACCGATGCCGCTGTTCGGCCAGGTTTGGGACGAGAGTTTGTTGGCGGCCTGCGGGTCGATCTTTACCCGGGCGCCATGGCAGGCTTCGCAGCCGACAATTACCACCGGGTAGCCGGCGGTGACATGGGCCAGGTAGGCGTCGCCCGAATCGAGTATCTCACCGGCGTGCGCGTGGTAGGAATCCATTGTTTCCTGGGCCTCCTTTTCATGGCAGACGGCGCAATCGTTCGGCGTCACCAGGGTGGCGACGAAACTGCCATGATGCTCGAAGGCATCGGGGTCTTCGGCCGCAGCGCCGTGACAATCGATGCACCCGACATCGTTGGCACCGTGCGCGGATTGTTGCCATTGCTGATAGAGTCCGCGGTTTTGTTCACGATGGCAGGAAAGACAATCCGTCTCATCCGCCCAAACGTTTGCCCCCGACAACAGCAGTCCGATGACTGCCGCAGCGATGCCATATACGTACCCCATGATGCCTCCTGAAATGATGCTCTTGCTGAACTGCCGGTTCCCGTTTCCGTGGATCGGGGTGGTGGTAGGTCGAGCCTTGGATGCTGGCGAGTTTAGCGACTTGCTGCTAAAAAAGCAAGCCTGCCGTCGGGTCTGCGGCTGCAAACCTTGTTTGACCGGCGGCCGGATTCTGCTGCCGCTCCCGGCAAAGAATCTGGCTCTGCCGTTCGGCGTCGGTGAAGGGGGAGGAGATCTTCGCGAAACGATTGTGGCGCCGAGCGGATTGCGCTATGCTTGCGTCACGGCCGTCTTTCTGTTATTGAAGCTGGGTTCTGTTCATGTCTTTCGGGTGACATAGTTCGGACAATAGGGCGGCGCCACGAGGGGCCGTCGCAAACTATTTGGAATCCTGCGCAGCGCCGAATTGGCGGAAAGTGCGGCAATCGCTTCGCCGCCCGCAAGGAATCATACAGTTGTCGATGCGCGTTACGGGCCGAGACGTCACGCGCACGTGAGATACAATATAAGGAAATGGTTGGAATCTCCATCATCATTCCCACCAGGAATGAAGCAGACAATATCGATCCGCTCATGCAGCGGCTGCTCCACGTCGTGTTGCCTGCCGATGTCGAGCGGGAAATCGTTTTTGTCGACGACAGTTCGAGCGATGCGACCAGAGAGCGGATCCGCGCCTGGAGCGGTCGGGCGGCGGTTCGCTTGATCTGCCGTGACAACGAAGGTTGTCTTGCCAGTGCCGTGGTGGCCGGTGCCGGTGTGGCGAGCCATGAACTGGTCGTGGTGATGGATGCCGACCTGAGCCACCCCCCAGAAAGCATCCCAGATCTGCTGCAACCGCTGCTGGACGGAACACACGACATGGTGATCGGCAGTCGCTATGTCGAGGGCGGCAGTATTCCGCAGTGGCCTCTGGCACGCAAGATCGCATCGCGGCTGGCCGGCCTGCCTGCCCGATTGTTTACCGCAGTCAATGACCCGATGGCGGGATTTTTTGCAGTTTCTCGCTACCGTCTGGCCCGGACCAGGCCCGATGTGCCTGGCTTCAAGATCGGTTTCGAGCTATTGGCCACCGCTGAAGACGAGGTTCGGGTTTGTGAGGTGCCGATCGTTTTTCGCGATCGCTTCGAGGGATTCTCCAAGATGAACAAACAGATCATCTTCGATTATCTCAAACAACTGGTGCATCTGGTGGGGGGGGGCAACCCGCGCTCCATGAGCCGGCAATTCGGCCTGACGGTTGGCTGTAGTGCCGCTCTCGACTGGCTGATCTTTGCCGTGCTGCTGCATCTCGGTCTGAAACCGGAAACGGCACACCTGGCGGCGTTGGCCGGAGCATCTATGGCGGTTATGACCGGATCGGCCCTGCTTCGCGCCACCGGCAGTCATGTGGCTGTGCCGGCAGGGCGATGGCTGCCCGTCGTGCTGGTGTCTGTGATCTGGGCGATCGGCATGCAGGGGGCGGTGTTCGAGCATGTCGAGGCCCGTATTTGGGCCGGCCCGCTTACCGCTTTTCTACCGGCCGCGCTTATCGGCAGCATCTGTTTTGTGCTGCCGCTGTCGATCGTCCGGTCGGCCGGGTTCGGTCGGCTGTCACAAGGTGTGCGCCTGCGGTTCGGCATTGTCGGCGCAGTATCGGCAGTGCTCCTGTTGCGGCTCGTCTATCTCGGTCTGCCGGAACTGATGGAGCAGGAGGCCTATTATTGGGTTTACGCACAGCATCCGTCCCTGAGTTATCTTGACCACCCGCCTCTGGTCGCCCTGCTGATCTGGCTGGGCACCGCGCTGTTCGGTACCTCGGAGTTCGGGGTGCGGGTCGGCGCGTTTGCCTGCTGGTTTGTCACCGCATTTTTCGTTCATCGTCTGACTTCGCGCATCTGCGGCAGAAGGGCCGCCCTCGGCGCCCTGCTGCTCGTCACCATCCTGCCGTTTTATTTCGGCATCGGCCTGACGATGACGCCTGATGCACCGTTGCATGCGGCCTGGGCGGCACTGCTCTATTTCCTTTACCGGGCTCTTGTCGAAAACCGCTCTGATGCCTGGCTGGGCGTCGGTTTCAGTCTCGGCCTCGGACTATTGTCAAAATATACCATCGTGTTGCTCGGACCGGCGGCCTGCTGCTTTATGCTTATCGATCGACGGGCCAGGCGCTGGTTCGTCCGGGGCGAACCGCTCGGTGCCCTGTTGCTCGCCCTCGTCCTTTTTCTGCCGGTCTTGCTGTGGAACTACCAGCACGACTGGGCGTCGTTTCTGTTCCAGAGCCACGACCGGCTGGCCGACAAACCGTTTTTCACCACCGACCGTCTGCTCGGTTATGTCGCGGTCAACTTGACCCCGGCCGGCCTGGTCGGGCTCTTTTTATTCTGGACCAGGGGCAGGCGCCTGCTGGCTGCGGCCGATGAACCGGAAACTGCACGGTCGGACGGCCAGGGAACGATGCGCAGCCGTTACCTGTTTCTCTGGCTTATGGTCACACTGCCGTTTGTCGTCTTTCTCTTTTTCAGCTTGACCAGGGAGGTCAAGCTGAACTGGACTTCTCCTTTGTGGCTGGCCGTGCTCCCGTTGTTCGGGGCCATCGTTGCCGCCCCTTCGTCGATAGGCGCCACTGGCCGTTTCATGTCCGGCTTGCAGCGGCTCTGGCATTATACAGCGATGGTCCTGGTCGTGGTGTACGCGATTGGTTTGCACTACGTCGTTCTTGGTTTACCGTCGCTACCGCACCCATCACGACCGTTTCTCAGCGGCTGGCAGGAATTCGCCCGCCAGATAGAAGAAATCGTCGATACGGTTGCAGCGGAAACCGGCAGAAGACCTTTGGTGGTCGGTATGGATCCCTATCAGATCAGTAGCGGTCTCGCATTCTATCGCAGTAAAAATGCGGCGGGGACCCAGGACAGCAGCCGAAGGCGGCTCGTTGAGGAGACGGTCGGCTGGCATCTCTTTACCTGGGACGGGTTGATGTACGAATATTGGACCGATCCGCAGGAGGCGGTCGGCCGGGATATTCTGGTGGTAGCCTCGAGCCGGATCAGGGTTGAGTTTCCCTATTTTCGCAACAGTATGGTCGGCATGGGAGCCATCCACGAGCTGCCGTTAACCAAGGACGGGCAAATTCTGCGTACCATGTATTACCGGCTGCTCCAGGGGTACCGTCTGGAGCAGTAAGAAATGCATTGCCGTGCCCGATGTGTCCGTCCGGTAGACAGCAGCAGCTCGGAAAATCAGTCCCAAAGGCTGAACTTCCCTGGCTGGCAAGCCCATCCGACCAGGATGCCAGTTTTCATGTTTCGTTGTGACTTGCGGGCATGGAAGTTCGTCAGACGGTAAAGCGCCTGACCATCCGGGTTAGCCGTGCCGACAACTCACTGAGTTGCTCGGCACTTGTTTCGACCACTTCGCAATGACTCGACATCATCTGGGACGCGTTGTTCACCTCACTAATATCCTTTGTTATTTCAGCAGACACCTGAGAACTCTGGGCGACATGCTCGTTGATTTCGGAGATGCCGGCGGAGGTCTCCGCCACTTTGTCGGCGATCTCCGTAGTCGCTGCCTGTTGTTCGTCGACGGCGGTGCTGATCGCTTTAATGACGTCGTTTATCTTGTGTATGATATCGGATATCTGAGAGATATCGGCAACGGTCTCTCCGGTTGTCTGCTGCATGGTCTCGATTTGTCGCTTGATATCGACGGTTGCTGCAGCGGTCTGCCCTGCCAGTTCCTTGATCTCGTTGGCAACCACGGCAAACCCCTTGCCCGCCTCGCCGGCACGGGCGGCCTCGATGGTGGCGTTGAGTGCCAGCAGGTTGGTCTGTTCCGATATCTCGGTGATGGTTTCCGTTACCTTACCGATCTGGACGGCGGCGCTGTTGAGTGAATCCATCCGCCGGCTGGTCTGCTCGGCGGCGGCAACCGCCGTTTCGGCAATTCCTCTGGCCGATTCGGCGTTATCGGAGATGTGCTGCACGGTACCGCTCAACTGTTCCGTTGCGGCGGCAACCAAGTGGGTATTCTGGGCCGACTGCTCCATGGCACCGGCAACGGATTGCATATTGGTACTCATTTCTTCGGCAGCGGCGGCAACGGTACCTGCTTTTGTCGAGGTCTCCTCGGCGCCGCCGGTCAGCTGCCGGGCTGTTTCTTTAAGGCCCTCCGATGATTGGGCTAACACACCTGTGTCATTGATGATATCGGTAAGCATGGTCCTCAGGTCGGCAACCATGGAGTTGAGCGCCTCGGCCATGGCACCGATTTCATCGCGCTGCGCGATCGACAGCGATTGGGTGAAATCACCGGTGGCCATGGTCCCGGCAAAACGAGCGGTGCGCAGGATAGGTCCGGTTATCGCCCTGGTGAGCAGAAAGGCGCAGCCGGAACCGAAGAGCAGCGCCGCCCCGGCGATCATCAGGACGGTCAGGCGGGCCCGGCGGCCCTGGCTGAAGAGATTCTCGCCGAGTTCGTCCTGCCGTTTCGTTGCAGTGCTGCGGATATCATCGAGTTGACCACCAATGGCCGGAGTCAGCCTGCCGAGCAGATCGGCGACCAGGTCGTTGCGCTGCCGGACGAGAGCAGCTACCTGGTCGAAGGCGGCGAGGTAGGCGGCGGCACGTTCCGTCACGGCACGGTTGCGGGCCAGCATCGCTTCGTCAAATACCAGTTTACTGATCTTTCTTGTTTCTTCGGCTAGTTGGGCAAAGTGGTCACGGCAGCTTTGGGCATCCTCGTCCCTGCTGTATTGAAGAAAATTCAGAGCGTCGATCTGGCCGTTGAGCAGGTTGCGCAGGGCCATGCCGGCCAGATAGGTGGCGACATCGTCACGATCGCGGCGGCCCTGATCCATCATCGCGGCAAGGTTTTCCGCCATCTCAGGACCGAGCACATGGAGACGGCCGTCGACCAGTTCGATGTAACCGGCCCTCAGGGCAATCAGTTGATCGGAGGTCTCCCGGTACTGGGCGGTACTTTGTTGCAGCGACTGCAACCGTTCGCGTTCGGCCTGATCCTTTGTTGCCTGCAGAGCCCGGTCGAGGGCTGCGCTGATGGCCGTTGCCGCTTCCCGGTGCGCCTGCACTGCCGCATCACTGCCGGAAATGATGAAATCCTTGATTGTTGCATCGGCCTGGCTCAATTCCTGACGCAATTGGGCGGTCAGCGTCGTGTCCTCGGTAAGAAGCCGATATTGCTGAAGTCCCGAGAGAATCGAGGTCAGCCCCTGCCAGCTGGTGAAACTGACAACGAGTAAGAGGAGCAGCACCAGGCCGAAACCGCCGCCGATCTTGACCACTAGACTGAGATTATTCATACCGTAAGACTCCCGTCAATGACGACCGGCAAGCAAATCGATACCGGCGGTCGTTACCGTGAGAGGAGAACGCATAAGCGCGCGTTTTCCGGAGAGGTCGCACAAAGTGATATGATTCTACGATTATTTTCCGGAAAAAGTCAAATGGGTTAGCGCCCCATAGCGTCGTTACGGCTCTCGCTGAGGTGTCGGTAACGGGAATCACTTACCCGGCGTTGGTCGGTTGAAGCGGGGATTGCGTGCGCAGGGTCGGTGGGGAGGAGGCTCAGGCTCTCTAGGCGG
>JAZBPM010000248.1:0-11935 GCA_036351615.1 Desulfofustis sp. | reverse complement strand
GCTGCGCACGCCGCCTGCTGTCGTACTGGCCTGTAGCACCCGGGTCCGTTGAAACCCCTCGCTGTTCAGGTTGGCAATGTTGTCGGCGTTGGCTCGAAGCTTCGTGGTGGCGGCGTGGAGACCGGACAGAGCTGATTGCAGTGGAGGAATCATGGTTATCAGCATATTCGGGTTTCGACATGCGCGCGGTGCGACGTCGTTGGAAAAACGGTACCAGCTTGTCAATTGTTACATTGCAAATAGTGCGCCGTTCTTGACTTGTTTCTGTGAATTACGTTTTTATCCAATAAGATACGAGCTGTTGGTTGTTTCGCGAGGCGAGCCAGCGGGAGCTAGTGGCGTTATTGAATAACGATATTGTAATAGATCGTGCGATTTCGTTTGTCATTCCCCGCTTTTTCGCTGAACCGGCCAAGTTCTGCTAGTCAGCGAAAATACCAGCTCTTCAGCCTCTTCAGGGCTCCAGCCGAGATGCAGCAATTCGTTGTAGTAGGTTGAAGTTATTTCCCGGGCCCTGAGTGGCTGTCGTGTTGCTAGGAATAATTGATAGCGCAGGAGCATGAGTTCTTCATCGACGGGAAGTATGTTTTTGGTCCTCTCCAGGAGATCGATTGCTTCTTCAGCACGATTGTGGGTGATTAGATTGTGACTCCAGGTCAGGCAGACCGATCGCAACGTGGAGATCAGCTCGTCGCCAAAGACAATCGTTTGTTCGCTGGCAAAAAAATCGATCGGGCGGAAGAATGTCCACTGCGCGAGCGCTTTGGTGAAAAGATTGCCGGCCTGCCACCAATATCCTTGTTTAGCTCGCTTCAAACCGCGTCTGGCAAGCTGGAGGAAGTGGTTCGCGTCGATGGCAATCCGGGTGAGGTGGACATAGCCTTTTTCGACGCCGATATAATTTTTTACCGGAATGGACAATTTCTGCGACAAGGTCTTGCGCAGACGGGTCATCAGGGTATCAAATGATTTTCGCGCCTTGTCCGGAGGGCTGTCCGGCCAGAACGTCAGTTGTATCTGCTCCTGGCTGATGCGCTGTCCCGGGCTGGCGATGATCAGCCCGAAAAGTTCTCGTTGATGGTTGGTCAGATCCTGAGGGCCGACCTGTATTCGCCCGTTACAGGTAAGAGAAAATGATCCGAGTATATGGATCGAGAGAATGGGTATCAGGTCGCCGTCGTCGTCGATGGCCGATGCGAGTCGTCTTCGGGCCAGCCGTCTGGCCGTTACCGGTTCAACGCCCATCTGCAGGGCAGCACGAAGCAGCCGGGCCATGGTTGTCGGCTCCCATCCCCAGAAACAGCTGTATCCGTGACGATTCATCGTGGCCAGCCAGGAAGCGAGATAGGTTGCACAATCCGTGTGGTTGCCGGTAGCAAGGGCCACCAGCGCCTGGTAGGCACGACAGCAGATGGTGATGCCGACTGCCGGCATGGAGCTGCCAAGGTGTTCTGCCATGCAGAGAGCTTGGGTGGCCTCGTCGTAGCGCTGAAGCAGTGCCAGGGTTGCTCCTCCGATTGCCAGTTGATAGGCGGTATGGAAGACGCCGCCGGCAATTTCCCGCTGTCGTTGCGCCTCTTTCAGGTCATCGAGAGCCGCTGTCTCATCGCCAAGAAGCGCCTGGATAAAAGCTCGCCATTGGAGGAATTGGCTGGCCATATGGGAATTGGCGACTGTTTGGCCGTCCTGCAGGCCGTTGTCGAGCAACTCGTGAGCGACCGAGATCCGACCATTGGCGATCATGATGATGGCCGACCACAGGGTGAGATACGGTGCCATGACGGTCTGGTGGACGATGACCCGATCGAAATCGGTTTCGATCATGTCCCGCGTCCGCAGAAAGGCCGACAGATCACCGTGCTGCGAGAGCTCGAAGAGGTGCAAGAAGATCAGGGAAAGACGATTGTTTGTGCCGACAGCTTGGTTACTACTGAGGGAAAAGGATTTCTCTATTTCCAGGTGGGCCGCGCGGCGGTCGCCACACAACAATTCTATATATCCGCTGACGAATCGCAATGCCGCGATAAACGTGCGGCTCCCGAGTGTCGTTGCCAGATCAAGACCGTGTCGGGCGTAGTGGCGGGCGGTCGTGATGTCGCCGGAAAACAGGCTCAGGCCGGCGGCCAGGCTGCGGGCCGCAAGCAGTGCGGTCTCTCCGGGCAGTCGAGCGTTGTTTCTGGCGAAAAGATCAATGGTCCTGCTCAGCAATGCGGCCCCGTCCCGGTGCGATCCGGAGATTGCGAAATGATACTGGATGATCTGCGTGAGCGCCATTAACTCGCCCTCTTCATTGCCCGATTTGGCAAAACGTTCCCGGCACGAGGTGAAAAGCGGAAGTGTTTGCAACGGGGAAACGTCAAGGGCCAGTAATCCGCAATAGAAGCCTAACCAGGGATGGGTGGAAAGTTTTTCTCTGGGGGTGGTCTGCAGAATCGACAAAATGGTTCTGGCTTGGCCGGTTGCTATCAGGTGCGGGCCATGACGATATAACAACCGTTCCATGGCCGTATAGTCGCCGCTGGTCAACATGGTCTTAAGTGCCTTGTCAAAGTGCCCTTGTTCCATGTATGCGGCGGCCGCGTGCTGGTAGATGCGCGAGACGGCGGCCGCTCCCAGTGACTTCTTGCCGCTCATCTGGAGAAACTCCTGGAAGAGGTGATGCAAGCGGAAGAGGCGGTTTTCGTCGTCGAGCCGATAAATGAAAAGGTTTCGATCGGCCAGTTCACCAAGGAGTTGGGCAAGGTTGTCCGTGGCGGTGAGACCCTCGGCGAGATGGGTATCAATACCATCGAGAAAGGAGAGGATCTGCAGTGTTTCGCGCACCGGTTCGGGAATGTGGTAGAAGATTTCTTCCTCGAAATAAGCCAGAAGAACGTTGTTTGTCCCGTTTTTGAATAGGTGTGCCGTGTCGTGTTGGCGATGTTTCTGCCGGCTGGTTCCGTTTTTATGGGCGAAAGGATGTGCAGCAAGAATAATGCCCATGATCCAGCCGTTGGTAATGGAAAAAATCTCGACAGCCTCGGTCCTGGAGATGGTCGTATCCAGCAGTCGATCATAGAGGACTTCAATTTCAGCCGGCGACAACGCCAGATCATCGCTGTCCAGATAAATCAGATGGGGACTGTTGCGTAGCGACCGTGCTCCCAAGTGGAGCGGGTGTCTACTGGTCAGAACGAAATGGAGCCGCGGCGGTGAAGTGTCGATCAGATAATCCAGTACCTGCCGGCCTTGTTGCGTCTGGTCGAGTAGGTGGAGGTCATCGAATATGATAAAGGTGTCTTCCTCGAGCAAGGCATCAATGTCGTTGAGCAGGATGTTGACGCCCTGTTGCAGCATATCTGTGCTGATCTGCAGGTTTTCCAAAACGGTGTCGAGCCGGGTGGACAGCAAGCCGGGGAAGGTCCGCGAGAGGGTGTGCCGAAGAGCGAGCAGGAGCAATAGCGGATCATTGTCTTCAGGGCCGATCTGGTACCAGATGAAAGGAAACGGGCTGCGCTCGAGGAACTGTTGGACGAGCGTCGTTTTGCCCTGGCCCGCCTGGGCCTCGATAACGATGAAGAGTCGCGAGGGAAGCTCGTCGGCAAGGTGCCTGGTAATGAGCGTGTGTCGTTCAATCGAATGGGTTTGATTGATTCGGGGCGGATAGAATTTATTTGACGGTATCGATCGGAAGAGTTGGTCGGGGGAAGTGATCATGGATTCTCGGGTTTCTTCTGCAGATTGTCAGATCGATTGACCTGGTGCCAAAGAAACTTTCGGCAAACCCCCCTGATGATATTTGCCTCTTTGGCTGTTAACCTGATTCTGCCCAGTAGCCGCCGAATGGACTGCATCCAATAAATATTGCCTTTTTCATCAAGAAAATCAATAGCTAATAATGCGTCTTCTATATGCTGGTACATCCCTTCCAATTGTCTGACCGTAGCGGTGGCCGGAGAGGCCGCCGGCTCTCTGGTTTGCTCAACGAGTGTATTGTAGATCTCGTAGCAGTGAATGGCGACCGCCTGGGCCAAATTCAGTGAGGCGAAATCAGCTGTCGGGATGCAGGAGATGTAGTGACAGTATTTCAGGTCGTCGTTGGTCAAGCCCCGGTCCTCAGGGCCGAAGAGCAGTGCGGTGCGGTTGTCGGACAACAACGGCAGGATTTCCGCGACGATGTCGCGGGGCGAGCGCTCGATCGTGCGTTTCCGGCCGAGACGCGCGGTGGTGCCGACGACCAGATGAAAAGGAGCAAGTGCGTCTTCGAGACGAGGGTACATCTCCATGGTGTCGATAAGATGGACTGCCTTGTGCGTTGCCATTTTGGCCATATCCTCGTAACGGGGCACAATGTCGCCGACGACGATCATTCGGGAGATCCCCATATTGAAACACGAGCGGGCGGCGGCGCCGATATTCTCAGGAAATTTTGGGTTCTTCAGGACTACGGTGATCTGGTCGAGCGGTGTCTGGGAATGATACATGGGCAAGGTAATCCGGTAAGAGAAAGGGGCTGCCGGAATGCTCCGGCAACCCCTGGAATGGTGCTACGAGTGAAACTGTCGTGTCGCGATCCGGCGCTTAGTCTTTCTTGCTCGAATCCTCCAGCGAAATTCGGCTGATTTTTTCATACTCCTCCGCTTGTTTGTCCGGTGTTGTCGGCATGAGGCGTTTGAGGAGCGGAACAACGCCTTTCTCAGATTTTTCGAACAGGCTTTCAGCTTCTTTCAAGGTGATCTGCCAGGCCGGAGCGAAACCGGGAGCCTTTTCGAACATGATGTCAAGGGCCGTCTGGTAGATGAAGTATTGTCGGATCTCTTTTCTGCCCGGTTTTTGATTGAGCGACTGAACGGTGATACGCAGGTTGTCGCGTTCCTGTTTCAGTCGTTCAAGCTCGGCTTTGCGCCTCTCGTTTTCCGCTGAATCGATCTCCAGTTTGGTGTGTAGGTGAGCCCTGAGTCGATCAACCTCCTTGGAAAGCTCCATTCGTCTGAGGAACCCACGGATATAGATGACAATACATAAGAGGAGCCCAAGAGCGAGTCCTTTGGCAAAAGGATTGTTTAAGAGTGACATGAACCAGCTAGTTTCTTCCATTATATTCCTCCAGGTGCGTTGGGTTCGCAGGTAGTATGACCTGATTTTTAATCGTTATTCTTATCAATTGAATATGCGAAAAACAGAGGTAAGTCAAGCGGCAAAACAAAGGCCTCGGGTTGCAGTTTCGTCGCTGCGGGGTCTTGTCAGCGGCTGGTTCCCGGCGTTTTTTCAGCGTCGGCGCCGAGGTGTGCTTTGCTCTGTTTCACGTTCGATCCGGAAAGAGATTCCCTGCTGACGCGCCCCAACATCCCGCAGGGTAACACGAACCAGATCTCCTATTTGCAGCGTTCTACCGCTTGTATCCCCAACCAGCCGATGGCGCTTTTCGTCAAGGATATAGTAATCGTCGGTAAGGGTGGACAAAGGTACGATACCGTCCACCGAGAAGTCTAGCAGTTCGATATAGCAGGCGGTTTCACCGACGCCGGAAATAACGGCAGCAAAGCTTTCACCGAGGTGACGGGCCATGAATTGTCGTTTCAGTCGTTCGATCAGGTCGCGTTCGGCGGCAACGGCGACCCGTTCTCGTTGAGAGAGATGGAGGGCATCGTCTGACAGAGACGGGGCCGGACTGTTCTTGGTCGACGGTTCCGGTTTTTTTCTGCGCTTGCCAGCCATCAGGCGACAGAGCTGGCGATGAACGATCAGGTCCGGGTAGCGTCTGATCGGCGAGGTAAAGTGTGCGTAATGCAGCGATGCCAGACCGAAATGGCCGACGTTGTCACTACTGTATCGGGCCTGTTGCATGGTCCTGAGCAGCAGGTTGTTGACGATATATTCGTGCGGGGTGTTGCGAACCTGTTCGATCAGTTGATTGTACCATTCGGGCGTTGCCGGTTTGCCGGGCAGTTCCAGGCCGAGGGTTCGGGAAAAGACGATGAAGTCCTCGATTTTCTCAGTCGACGGTAGATCGTGAATACGAAAAAGCAGTGGCTGGCCCTGTTCGACAAAGATCTGGGCAACCGCTTCATTGGCCGCGAGCATGAACTCTTCGATGATTTGATGGGAAAAATACCGCTCGGTTCGGCGAATCGATTCAACTCGGCCGTTTTCGTCGAAGGCGACTGCGGCCTCGGGCAGGGAAAAGGCTATGGAGCCACGTTCCTGCCGCGCACGTTGCAGCAGCCGGGCAAGTTCGGCGGCGTGCTCCAGAGGTTTTAGGAATTGTTGGTAAGAGTGTCTGAGTTCAGGATCGCGTCCGGTCACTATCTGTTCAACGGTGTCGTAGGTGAAGCGCTGATGGCTGCGGATGATGCTCCGGGCAAAAGATTTGGCGCGCAACCGGCCCTGCCGGTCGAAGTCGAGGGTTGCGGTAATCGCCAATCGGTCGGTGTCGGGAAGCAGGCTGCAGAGGTTGTTGGAGAGATTTTCCGGTAACATCGGTACCACGGTGGACGGGAGATAGACAGAAGTACCCCGTTCGTAGGCCTCTCGATCCAAGTCGCTGTCGATCGGGACGAAGGCACTGACATCGGCGATAGATACCAGCAACCGGTATCCGGACCTGGTTCTTCGTACGGCAACGGCGTCATCAAAGTCCTTGGCATCTGCTCCATCGATGGTCACATGATCGATATCTCGCAGGTCTTCCCGGCTGTCTGCCGCCGGGTCCGGCGGCGGCAGGTTGGCCTGCCGTTCGGCCGCTTCGCTGAATCGATAGGGCAGTTTGTGCTTGTCGATCACCAGCCGAACCTGAACAGCAACCAGGTCGGGATTGCCGAGGATTTCGACAATCTCGCCACACGGCGTTGTTCTGTCGGTATAGTGCAGTTCGACGATGACCGCGTCGCCGTCGGTTACAGCAGCAGGCGGTGGTGCGTCCAGGTGAATGGTGAAGGGGAAGCGTGGATCGTCCGGCTGGACGATGCCATGGCGTCCTTCGGCGGAAAAGATGCCCGCCAGCTGCCTGCTCGCCCGCTTCAGAACGGAAAGTACCTCGGCCTCGGTTTTTCCCGGGCGACGGGACGGGGAAACGGAAACGAGGACCCGATCTCCGTGCAGGCCGGAATGGAGGCGGGAAGATGCGATGTAAGGATATTTGACCGGGTCCGTGCCCATAACCTCCGGCCTGCGGGACAGCTCGGTGGCAAAGGCATGTCCGGATGGACTCATGACGATGGTCGCTTCGGTCAAGGGGTGTCGGTCGCTGAGAGTGAAACGCTTTTTCCCGCTTGGCCGAACGAGCCCTTCCCGTTCGAGCAGAATCAGGCCGCTCTCGATTTCATGTTTGCTGGAACGTGGCAGATCGAGTGTTTTGACCATCTCGTTGACGCCAATGGCCTTTTCTGAGCGATAGAGCTCAGCCAGCATACGATTGCGCAGCCGTGTTTCAGCAGTCGACGGGGCTGGACGACGAAATTTCGAGGTGCCGACAGATCTGGCGGTAGGCCGATGTTTCCGATAACTGCGATTTCTACTCATGGTTGTCGATAGTGAAGATGTTGCTGGGAGATATGATAACAGTGGCGGGGCATGGTTCGTCGATGGTCCGACACCGTCAATCATGGATGGTGACTCGCCGGCCGACCCATGTGCCGGAGAGCGCATGGAAGAACTATAGCAGGGCGTTCCAAATCGTGCAGGAATTTTTCCATGTTTGCTTGAATTGTGATATGCAGTAAGGGATTGCCTTTTCCGGCGAGCGGCTTAATGTTAGCAGTTGGCGACAGGTCACGACCCGGCGCCAGACGGCAGACGGATACATGCAAATGATAAAAATACCCTTCGATCTCGGCTTATATCGCGAACAAATGCGGCACTACGTCGTGGACCGCCCGTACGAGCAGGTCTTCTGGGACGCGCTCGCATTTGCCGAAAAAGCGCATTATGACCAGTGGCGGCGCTCCGGCGACGCCTATATCCTGCATCCGTGCTCCGTCGCCAAGATCCTCGCCGAGGAGATGGACATCACCGATCCGGAAATCCTCGCGGCAGCATTGCTGCACGATACCATCGAAGATGTGGACGAGGTCTCCTCTGATGTGGTCGGTGAACATTTCGGATCGTATGTCCAGGCCATCGTCGAGGGTTGTACCAAGGTTACGCATCGATCCGGAAACCGCCAGGCCGACAGCAAACTGGTTCATCGTAAGATTTTCTCCGGAGCCGCTTTGCGCCCCGAGGTGATGCTCGTCAAGCTGGCCGATCGACTGCACAATCTGCGAACGCTGCGGGCCATGCCAAGAAACAAACGGCAGCGTATCGCCGACGAGACACTCGATATCTATGCCCCGCTGGCAACGGTCTTCGGGTTGTTCAACATGAAGCGGGAAATGTACAACCTGGCGTTATCCTACAAGTTTCCGAAACAGGGCGCCAAGTTGAGCAATCACATCAAACACTTGGCCGACTCGAAAATTTCCCAGCATATTCTCGAACAGCTGCGTATCGCCGCCAAGGATGCCCGACTGAAATGTGAAATATCTCGGCGTATCAAAGACCTCTGGGCCTATTACGACACTGCCAACCGAATCTTGCTGCAGCAGATCGAAACGCCGGTGGAAATTTTGATTATCGTTAATTCGGTGGACGATTGCTACCGGGCGCTGGGTGTCGTCAACCAGACGTTCCGGCCCATTCCCCGGACTATTCGGGATTTTATCGCCAATCCGAAACCGACCGGCTACCAGGGGTTGCATGCCCGCGCCATCATCAGCGGGCAGCGCTTTTTGTTCAAAATCAGGACCAGCGAGATGGCCCGCAAAGCGCAGCGGGGGGTGTTTCGGAATTGGAGCTCGCGGCAGGGTAAACAGGGCAAGTTCATCCTGGAGCTTCAGGAAATGCTCGATATCATCGGCTCCGATCCAACGGTCTCGTATCGTGAACTGATCGCAGCCGGCGGGATGAAGGAGAATTACACCTATACGCCGCGCGGCGATTTGATCTGTCTGCCGATCAGGTCCACCGTTCTCGATTTTGCGTTTCGGGTCCATACCGAGATCGGTCTGACCTGTGTCGGAGCTGAGATAAGAAATCAGCGGGTGGGCCCGGATTATGTCCTGCAGGACGGGCAGATGGTGAACATCATCCGGTCCCGGGAAAAGGTCGCCTTCCGGCAGGAAATGCTTCAATTGTGCCGGACCCCGAAGGCCCGTGCCGAACTTGCCAAAAGCTTTCGCCAACGCGGTCAACGAGTGGCCCAGGAGATCGGTAAGGCGACGTTGCTCCAGGAAATGAGGCGTTATGGGTTACCGCGGGACTTGCTTGACAGCGAGGGGATGTCGCGGGTGGTAGCCTCGTTTTCGCTCAAGGATAAGGAACGGCTTTTCCGGCAGGTCGGTACCGGTCGGATCAGGCTGCCGGAAGTGATCGAGTGCATCAGGCAGGAGTTGTTCTCCGGTACCAGCTTTCTGGCCAAGCCGACCGGGGAATTCAACAAGATCAAACTCAATACGCTGGATCCGGTCTTCATCAAGCTGTCCTCATGCTGCCGGCCCAACCCTGTGGACAAGGCCAACTGCGCCCTGCTGACGACCAAGGGGTTGTCGGTGCACAACAAAAATTGTCCGCGTCTGCACGAGATCAAGTTTCAGCGCGAGGATGCTGTCGATATTTCATGGGAGCGGACCACGCCGATTACCAGGCCACAGAGTGTGCTGTTTCCCGGAGTGGGGCGGGAAGAAATACTGGCCATTGTCGCCTCAGCGCCGAGTCACATGAAGATGCACGATATTGTAGTGGCCTCCGACCAGTTTACCGATCGACAGTCCTGGAGGCTTCATTTTGAAGTTGCCGAACTGCGTGATCTGCAGAAAGTCATTCGCCATTTCGATCGCAGTGGTATCTCCTACGAATTTGCCTTGGAATTCTAGCTCGCCGGTTCCGTTTTCGCGGCGCAAACGGAGCATGTATAAATCCGTTGCCCGAACACTCAGGCGGCGCGGTGCTGCCGTTGCCCGGACTGGTCTTTACGATAATTGCTGAGCACGTTGGACAGCATATCGGGGAGATCGTTTTTCTGTCGGGAACTGCGACGCAACTGTTTCAACGTCTTGTCCAGGGTAAGCACCTCGCCGAGGAAGATATGCCGCAGGATCAGAGAAATGAGCCTGGTAATGGTGGTCAGATTGGAGATCCTCGACTGCAGATGTTGATCACGATCGAAGGCCGTTGACGCAAAGATCTCAACCGGATCGCCTTCCATCTCGCTGATCGAGACATACCAGGTATTTTGCTCCCGATCGCGGGTGCGATAGCGTACGGCGTCAAGCACATCGGGCAGTTCTCTTGATGATCCGTGAGCTGCGCCGCAATGGATGGCCGGATCGCCGGTGCCGGTCAGCGTGCATAAATGGTTGAGCAGATTCGGCTTGCTGGCGAGGAGGTCGACGATGACCAGGCAGTCGGCGCAGAATTCATTGCCGTCCCGCTCGACCAGGACATCAGTTTTTCCACAGCCATCACACAATTCTGTATCGGTCGTCTTTTTCATGTGGCCAGTTATCATCCGGGGTTAAGGTTGTAATCAAACGGTCGAGCAGTGCCTGAAAGGAATCTCCGGATATCTCGCAGGCGCCGAGTCGGACCAGGTGAGCGGTGGTCATCTGGCAATCAATCAGTCGATAGTCGTGTGCCTTGAGAAAGGAAACCAGGTGGATCAGGCAGAACTTGGAGGCATTGGATAGAGTCGAGAACATCGATTCACCGAAAAATACCTTTCCCAATGCGACACCGTAGAGGCCGCCGACCAGTCGCCCATTTTGCCAGCATTCCACCGAGTGACAATAACAACGCTCATGGAGTTCGCAATAGGCGTTGATCATCTCTGCCGTGATCCAGGTTTCCTGATCTGCCTCCGTGCGTCTCCGGGCACAGGCGGTAATCACCTGCATGAAGTCCTGATTGATGGTACAGGTAGTCCCGGAGTTTCTCAGCGAGCGTTCCAGACGTTTTGAGACCCGCAGCGATTCAGGAAAAAGTACCAGCCTCGGAGAAGTGAACCACCAGAGAATCGGATCGCCTTCGGAGAACCAGGGAAAGATACCGTGGCGGTACGCTGTGATCAACCTGGACGGCGACAGATCTCCGCCGATCGCCAATAAACCATTGTCTTCAGCAAGGTCCGGGGGCGGGAAGACAATCCGATCTGTCAGCTGGAATACCGGCATAGGCGACTGTACAACAGGCGCCCGGCGGGTGTCAATCACCAATGCGACACCACCTTCTTAACGGTTACCGACCGGTGGAACAAGCCTGTCGTATCCTGCCGAGTGCGGTGGATCCCGCTGCCGCCGACTCCGATAATCCATTGAACATCGGTGATAATCGCTTGCTTCACGCCCCCTTTGTGTTACATAATTGGAGCAGATAATACCTGCCGGGACCGAGTTGCCGGCCGTCATTGTGCGCAGGCGGCCACGGGTGCCCGGGGCTGCCGGTGTGGACAGGGCTTGTTGAGTCGAAAGATGACCCTGTCGGGCAGCACAGCTCTGTCTTCGCTTATAATTTTCGATACCTTAAAGATATGCCAGATCATCACGTGCAGTTTACTCGTCAACCATTTCAAGATACCGTTGACACAACGTTTTTTTTCTCCGGTGGCGGAAGGCGGGAGGTCGTCGATGAAATCAAAAGCGCCCTGCTGGGCGGCATCAGCCTGATCACGCTGGTTGGGCCGGACGGGAGCGGCAAAACGATGATCTGCCGGATGGTGGAAAAAGAGTTGCCGGCCGGTCTGATATCCGTGTTTCTGCCTCGGGCGGTTGAGTCGTTCAGCGATATGGTTGATATTGTCGGTCGCGAGGTGATCGGCGACACCGAGTCCCTCGATGGCCGCTCCACCGAAGAGATGCTGCTCGTCATCGGCGACTCCCTGCGTAAACGTGGTCAACGGCTGGTGATAATCTTTGAAGAAGCG
>JAZBPM010000247.1:0-3462 GCA_036351615.1 Desulfofustis sp. | reverse complement strand
CGCAGATCCAGGAGATTTTACAGAAACTGCCGCCGCGTGACGAGGATGGCCCGGCGCGCCTGCCGATCGACCGGCACTTCACGGTCAGCGGCTTCGGCACGATCGTCACCGGCACCCTGCTCTCCGGCAAAATCGGCGTCGGCGACACGGTCGAGGTGCTGCCGCCCGGCGAGGCGGTGCGCGTTCGTGAGATCCAGGTGCATGGCCGGAAAGCGGACGTCGCCCACGCCGGGCAGCGGGTCGCGCTGAATCTGGCCGGACTGGAGCGTGCCAACCTGCAGCGCGGCGCGATCGTCGGCACAGGCGGTTTCTACAGCCTGGCGGAACGGATCGATGCCCGGCTGACGCTGCTACCGGAGGCACCGCGGCCGATCAAGTTCCGCGACCCGGTCCACCTGCACCTCGGCACGGCCAGGGTCACCGCCCGGGTCATCCTGCTCGACCGCGACGAGTTGGAGCCGGGTGAAAGCGCACTGGTGCAGTTCCTGCTCGACACCCCGCTGGTCGCCCACCGTCAGGATCGCTTCATCGTCCGCTCCTACTCGCCGATGACCACCATCGGCGGCGGCCAGATCATCGACCCGGCGCCGAAGAAACATCGCCGTTTCCGGCCGGAGGTCATGCAGGCGCTGGCGGAGCTGGAATCGGGGGAAAGCTCTTTCCTGGTCCAGAAACTCGCCGAACTTGGCTGCGCCAAGCTCAAGGAGTTGGAGCAGGCCTCGGGCCTCGGCCGTGAGCGGGTTGCGAACCACCTCGACAAGCTGCTGGAGAGCGGCCAGGTCCGGCGCTTCGGCGAGCAGTGGGTGACCGGCGAGACCGCCCGTTCCTGGCAACGTCTGCTCGGCGAGGTCCTCGATGCCTTCCACCGCGACAACGCCCTGCTGCCGGGCATCCCCCACGCGACCCTCAAGGCGGCGCTGCCGGCCAAGGTCGCAGCAAAGACATTCGAGCAGCTGCTCGATGAACAGATAGATGCCGGCCATCTCGAACAGCGCAAGGAGTGGATTGCCCGCCCCGGCTTCGAACCTGCACCGACCGCCGAGCAGCAGAAACTTCTGGAAAAACTCGAAGATGCCTACCGGGAGACCGGCTTTCAGGCCAAGGGCCGGGTCGACATGCTGGCCATGGCTGGCACGCCGCCCGACCAGGCGGAACGGTTATTCACCTACCTGTTCGCGGTCGGCAAACTGGTGCGTCTCAATGACGACTCCTACCTGCACTGCGACAGCTATGCCAGCGCCCTCGCTGCTCTTGAAAACCATTTTACCGGCAAGCAAACCCTGACCCTGGCGGAGTTCCGCGACCTGATCGGCAGCGCCCGCAAGCAGACCCAGGCCCTGCTCGAACATTTCGACGGCCTCAAGTACACCATGCGCAAAGGCGACGAGCGGATTGCCTGGCAATTGAAACGTGAGGCGTGAGGAGTGAGACGTAAGGGGCTTGAACCTTTTGCTTTCTCACCTCACTCCTCACGCCTCACTTCTCCCCGGAGGAACCATGAGCGTAAAGCTGACCCACCTCTCCAAAACCAGCGGTTGAGCGGCCAAGCTGGCTCCCGGGCCGCTGGCGCAGGTACTGCGCCAACTTCCGCAGGTTGACGACCCGAATCTTCTGACCGCCGCGATCCCGTTCGCCGATGCCGGGGTGTATCGTCTGTCGGATGATTGCGCCCTGGTCCAGTCCGTCGATTTTTTCACGCCGATCGTCGATGATCCGGCGACTTTCGGCAGCATTGCCGCGGCCAACGCCCTGTCGGACATCTTCGCCATGGGCGGCACACCGATCACCGCCCTCAACCTGGTCGGTTTCCCGGCATGCCTCGATCGACAGATTCTGGTGGAGATTCTCAAGGCGGGTGCACAGAAGGTGCATGAAGCCGGAGGGATCATCGTCGGCGGCCACACCGTGGAAGACGACGAGCCGAAGTACGGCCTGGCAGTGACCGGCACGGTGCACCCGGAGCGCATGATCAGCACGGTCGGGGCACAGTCCGGCGACGTTCTGGTTTTGACCAAACCGCTCGGCACCGAAATCCTGGCAACAGCGCTGAAGGGCGAGGTGATCACCGAAACCGACATGATCGACGCCATCATCGGCATGACAACGCTGAACAAGGCGGCCGCCGAAGCGATGCGCAAGGTCGACACCCGTGCCTGCACCGACATCACCGGTTTCGGCCTGCTCGGCCATGCCGTGGAGATGGCCGAAGCCAGCCGGGTCGGCATCATCATCGACAGCGCCGCCCTGCCGATTTACCCGCAGGTCTTCGAGATGGCGGCCATGGGCCTGGTCCCGGCAGGCAGCTACCGCAATCGCGAACACTATCTGCCCGGCGTCGTCAACCGGGACCGCATTGCCCCGGCAATCATCGATATCATCGCCGATCCACAGACTTCGGGAGGGCTCCTGATCGCCGTCCCGGCCGGGCAGGGACAACAGCTGCTCGCAGAACTTGCCGCCAGAAAGACCGAGGCCTTCATCGTCGGCCGGGTGGTCGGGGAATTTCCCGGCAAGGTCAGGATAGACTAATCGTCCAGGCTGTAAAATAATTGGCTATCTGGAATCGAACGTTGAAATGATCGAATTTTGTGCTTCTGTGGAATTCTGAGTTGATGTTGAAAAATCTGGTTTAAAAGTTCTGGGTAATTCGAGAACGAATTGCAGGAATACTTTTAATAAATTCCCAACCCACCTAATCGGGAAGGGGGCGATTTTTACTGGGAATCGTGAATTTTAGGAATACAAGAGATGGTTGGTAATGTTCAATTAACTGTCTCTGCAACCTGTAGCAGGTCCAAGGGTGGAAACAACTTCAGTTTTCTGGCTACATCCATATTTATAACGACTGCAAAGTTGGTCATCCGCAACACGGGTATATCGCCGGGGGGGATCTTGTCGACCAGGATCTTTTCCGCTTGCTGGCCAGCAAGGCGACCAACCTCGTAGTAGCGGGCAGCAACAGAAATTAGTGCCTGTGACTCGTGCACCAAGTTCTCGTATGGGCTCAGGACCGGAATGCCGTTATTGACTGCAGCACCGGTAAAAGTATCCTTATTGTCTCGAAGGAAAGAAGACGAACCAAGATAGATGAAGTCAACTCCTGCAGATTTCAACGCTGCTATTTTCTCAGCGATATCTTCAACGTGTGGTTTTCCGCTGGCATCTAGAGGGAGCTCCAGGGCGGTCAGTTCAAAACCCATTGATCCTGTCAACAAGGCTAACTCGTCTCGCTTCAATACTGAGTTCTTTTCGTCTGAATTATAAAGCAGGCCGAGGTGTTTGAAGTCCGGCCTATAGCTCCGGATTGTCTCAATGATCGTTTCTTCGGGAACCCGGTTATAAGTCCCCGTTATATTAGATCGACCAGTATGGTCGAAGCTTTCGATTATACCGGCTCCTACTGGATCGGCGACAATCGTAAACACATTGGGGATGTCGTGGTTCAACTCCGGGTTGTCGAGG
>JAZBPM010000246.1:0-18024 GCA_036351615.1 Desulfofustis sp. | reverse complement strand
TACCCCAACTTTTCACTGTTGCTCCAACACGAACACGACTTTGTCATCGAACAAGCCGACCGTGGAGCGACGACGACTATTGTGGCGCCGCACGGTGGTGCGATCGAGCCGCACACCTCGGATATCGCCCGACTCATCGCCGGCGATGAATACAACTATTTCCTGTTCAATGGTACCAAAGGCGCCGATAACGGCGTCCTGCACATTACCAGCCATCGCTGGGACCATCCAGCGGGCCTGGCCCTGGTGACGCGCTCGCTCCGGGTGATCACCGTGCATGGCTGCCGGGCCGTTGAAGCGGTGGTGATCGTCGGCGGCCGTGATACCCGGCTGCGCGACCTGATTGCCGGGGAAATGGACCGTCGCGGCCAGCCGGCAGTCATCGCAGCTACCGGTGGCCACAGTGGCCGCCATCATCGCAACATCTGCAACCGGGGAATGACCGGTAGCGGCGTACAGCTGGAAATCAGCCGCCCACTTCGCGACGATCCGTCCTGCTGGCCGGCACTGGCCGGTGCCGTGCGGACGGCGATAAGCCGCTGCCGAAAACACCGGGGGTGAGGGTTCAAAGAAAGATCTTACCCGGGTTCATCAACCCCTTCGGGTCAAGCAGCTGTTTGATCTGGGCCATCACATCATAACTGTCGCCGTGCTCCAGCCGCATGAACCGACGCTTGCCGATGCCGACGCCGTGCTCGCCGGTACAGGTCCCGTCCAGCTCGATGGCCCGTTCAACCACCCGCCGGTTGATGTCCTCCAGTTTGCCCCACTCGACATCGTCTTCGAGATCGCCGGCCAGTACCACGTGCAGATTGCCGTCGCCGGCGTGGCCGAAGACATAGCCGGCCACGCCGTGTTCCCTGACGAGCTGCCGGGCAAAAACCACCATTTCCGGGTAGCTGCCAATCGGCACCGCGGCATCGACGATCAAAGTGCGCGTGCCGGGATGGGCTCGATGGATCGTTTCCCAGGCCTCATGCCGGGCCCGCCAGAGATCGGCCCGCTGCTGCGGGTCGATACCGTAACGAAAATCAAGGGCACCGCAATCTTCGCACAGCTCACGGGCCAACGCCACCGTTTCCTGCAGCATCGCCTCGCTGGCGCCGTGAAACTCGCAGAACAGCGACGGCTGTTCCGCCAGGCCGAGCCCCTTTTCTTCGTTCATCAGATGGATGAGCTCTTCGGTAAGCAGTTCCAGGGCTGCCGGGTCCATACCCGAACCGATCATCAGCGCGACAGTCTCGGAGGCCGCTTCCAGCGTGGGGAAGGTTACCGTAACCGCCAGGTGACGGTCGGGAACCCCGGCCAGGCGCAAGGTAGCTTCGGTCACCACCCCGAGTGTACCCTCGGAACCGACAAACAGCCGCGTCAGATCGTAGCCCGACGACGACTTGCGCGCCCGGCAGCCGGTCCTGATAATCCTGCCGTCGGGGAGGACCACGGTCAGCCGCTGTACGTAATCCTTGGTTGCCCCATACTTGACGGTCTGAACCCCGGAGGCGTTGTTGGCGATCATGCCGCCGATGGTCGCGTCTGCCCCCGGGTCCACCGGAAAAAACAATCCCTCGCTGCTCAACCGGGCATTCAGCTCCTTGCGAAATACCCCCGGCTGCACATCCACCTGCAGATCCTCCGGTCGAACCGTGAGGATCCTGTTCATTCGAGTCATATCCATGACCAACCCGCCGACGGTCGGCAACGGGTTGCCCTCCGTACTCGTCCCGGCCCCCCATGGGGTTACGGCAATTTCCTGGGCATAACTCCAGGCCAGGATCTTCGCCACCTCCTCAGTCGACTCCGGCCAGAGAACCGCCGCCGGCAGAACACCGCTGTGTGGTGAAATATCATGCATGTGCAACTCAAGATGGGACCGGCCGGTGGAAAAGCGCTCCGATCCGAGCCACTGTTCTAATTGCTGTCGTTGCTCACTACTCAGTTCCGCTGTCATCTCATACTCCTCTTGCGTTGTCCTGCCGGTGGTCCTCTTTAGGGAAGCTTGAAAAATTCCGAATTTTTCAAGCTTCCCTTTACCCGGATGATATGACCGCCGCGACTTTCCGTCAATAACCGATATTGTGTTCAAACTCCCGAAGACGCTTATGGATCGAACGCAGCTCGGTGATGGTTGTCCAATTGGCTATAAAAATTGAAAATGATTCACGGACCTTGCTGAAGGCATTGGAGACCTGGACCAGCACGCCCAGCGTAATCAGTCCGGTAAACAAACCGGGTCCCATAATCAGATAGGGGACGATAATCATCAGCTGCTCGAAGAAATTGACCCAGATATCAAAATAGCCATAGTGGAGGAAGAGCCGGTGATAGTTGATCTTCAGACCGGTAAAAAGCTCCACCAGCGTCTCCGTCTTGCCGAAATTGACCTTGTCGTCTTCGGCATAAACCAATTCCTTGCGAAAGGCCGCCTCCACCTTCTGGTTGTTGTATTCCAATCCCGGCAGCTTGATCCCGACGAACCAGGAAATCAGCAGGCCACCAAGCGATACCAGCAGGGCGACCCAGACCAAGCTGCCCGGGATATCCTTGACCAGCGGCAGATCGACCCCGCTGCTCAGGGCCCAGAGGATCGGCAGGAAGGCGATCAGGGTCAGCAGAGCCCTGACCACCTGGAGCCCGAGGCTTTCGAAAATACGGGCAAAACGATAGATATCCTCCTGGATCCGCTGACTGGAGCCCTCCACTTCCTGCTCGACGGTCTGCCACTTGCTCACATAGGAAAAGGTCATCGCCTCGCGCCAGCGAAAGGCGTAAACCCTGGTCACGTAAGCGGTCGCCGTAGCAATCAGGACATAGGGAAAGGCGATCCAGGCAAACTTGATCATCTCGCCCCAGAACTCGGCGACCTGGTGCTCGGTGGCCCGCTGCAGCATATTGTAAAAGCCGCCGTACCATTCGTTGATCCTGACCGTCAGCCGTACCTGGATGTAAAGGGAAACGAGCAGTCCCAGACCGCCGCCATAGGCCCACCAGAACCATTTCCTGGTCCTGAAAAAGGAACGAAACATGAATACCTCAACACTCTGTCAGAAATGGGGATTATCGGCAGCGACCGGTGCCGCTGCTCCCGCCCGAATTGCAGCTCGGAAAGCAGTCAGCACTCCATACCATGTCTCGGCCAACCCGCCAAGCATCAGCTGGCGAGAAAGCGCGCTTGGGGGACCCGTCGCCGGATAGTCTATTGCCGCCGATCAGACCGGACCATGGGCGCCGGGTCAGTGGTGTCCGCCCGGAAATAGGCGCGCAAGACGCTGATTGATAGCAAAAATGTCACAAGCCGTCACGGCAAAGTCAGGAGTGCCGGGCAGGGACAGGCGAGCGGTGTCCCGGTCAAGTTGATCCTGGTCCAATCCGGCAAGCAGGGCCTGATAGCGATGGATATCACCGATCGATTCGGGCGGGCACCCCCGGTCTCCGGCCAGGGCGATCGGACAGCCACCGGAGGTCGGGGGCCTGACCACCTCCTCCAAAGTCAACTCGATTTCCCAGCCCTGACCGCCATCATAGAGATAGGTGAAGATGAACTGCATCCCCTCTTCCAGCTGATGCAGGGAAGCGACCGCCTCGTCATAGCCGATTGCTCCTTCCTGTCCGGCGGTAAGTGGTCGCGGTTGGTAAAAGATCTTGCCGACGAGAAAGCGATGTGCATCACTGTCGCACCAGCCCAGGCTGATCTGGATGATCCGGTGCAGATCGGCCAGGGTCAGTTTGCCGGGCACCAGAAGCCGTCGCCAGATCAGCGGATCGGAAAAACAGACGGAAAGCAGCAGCCGGTAATCGGGGGCCGTCTCACCATCTCTGCCGGTCTGTCGGGGCGCTGTTTTACCTTTCGAAAAATCACCTCGTAATACGTGCGCCATGTCTGTCATCCCGAAGTATCATCATTCGTGCCGCCACCCGGTGCATCCTCTGTTCCGTACGTGCCCGGAGAACGGTAGGTGAGCCGGTCTTACGCAGCATCGCCCGAGAAGAAGCGGGTAAACGACTCGACGGGTTCGCGCGAGGTACGATACTGATTGACCGGGGCCGCCGTATCCTCATAACCGATGGCCAGCCCGCCGAGCAGCAGCAGGTCTTCGCGATAGCCGAGGGCGCGCTTGACAAGCTGCGGATATTCACCGAGCGCCGCCTGCGGGCAGGTTGCCAGACCTTCCTCTACGGCCATCAACATCACGGCCATCAGGAACATACCGTAATCCATGTAGGAACCGATTTCCAGAGACGGCTCGATGAAAAAGAACAGGGCCGCCGGTGCGTCAAAGGCCCGATAGTTGGCAGCCCACTGCTCCTGCCGCCGCTCCTTGTCCTGGCGTGTAATACCGAGACTGGAATAGAGCTGCAGACCGCATTCGATCCGTCGCGATTTATAGGGCTCCTGCCACTGCAGCGGGTAATATTGGTAATCCATCCGCCGCTCCTCGCCGCGGCGAAACGCTTCCTCGAGCTGCTTCTGGAGCTGCTGTTTGGCGGTGCCGGTCACCACCGCCACCTGCCACGGCTGGATATTGACGCCCGACGGGGCGTGTCGCGCCGCTTCGAGAATGCGCCGCAGTTTCTCCGGCTCGATATCTTGTTGCAAAAAAGCCCGGGTTGACTTGCGCCTGGACAACGCCTCGCTAACTCTCATGTCTCCTCCCTGATCTCGTATTTCCCCTCCGCCTCCGTCCGATCTCGAGGAGCCCAGCCCACGGCCGGTAGGCGGAGACTAGAAGTAAATCTCGCTCTGACCAACCTGGCTCAACTGTTTTCGCAACTGATTGATCTGACCGAAAATCTTTTCCAAAAGCTCCTTTTCCATCGGTGAGATCTCGTCGATATGCACATGGTTGTCCGGTTCCTCTCCCTCGTCTATCCGCTTCAACTGATGCCTGAGTCGTAATTGCATCAGATAGTTATATGCCTCCCTGAGTTCCGCATGCCGCTCTTTGCCGAGTACCCCTTTTTCCAGCAAACTATCCAGGCGATGCAGGGTCGAGGTGCTTTCCAGACCATGAAAAATTGCATAGATCCTCGCAAAAACAATAATCTGGGCCATTACGTGCTTGATATTGAAGGTATCGGGATGCTCCCCTCCGGACTCGACGGCGAGTTTGCCGAAAAAATCTATCGGCACCTTGAACAGCAAGGTATTCTGGGCCATCTGATAAAGAAAGGCCTTCTGTTTCATTCCTTTTGCGAAAACGTGGGCGCGAAGCTGCTCGGTCAGGGAAGCGGTACCATAGAGACAGCGGAAATCGAAAAAGATACTCACTTCCATCAACTCTTCCGGTCCGGATTCACCGATCCACTTGGAAAAATAGTTTTTCCAGACGGAAAGCGGCTGACACCAGGAGGGGTTCATCGCCATCACGTTGCCGGCACAAAAACGGTAGCCAACCTGATCGAGCCACGTGCAGACCATCGTCCCGAGACGCTGGAAGTACTCATGCGCCCCGGACAACCGCTCCTCGGCCACGTCGGCGAAAATGATGGCATTGTCCTGGTCGGTAACCAGGGTCTGCTCGCCGCGTCCCTCGCTGCCGACGCTGACGAAGGCAAAGGGAACCGGCGGCTCGCCGAGTTCGACGATGGCCAGATCGAGCAGACGGGTGAGTACCGTATCGGAGATCGTGGTGACGACCCGGGTGATATTTTCGGCATGGGCGCCGCTATCGATCAAAGCCTTGATGATGCGCGGCAGTCGTTTCAGGCTGCCCCCGATGGCACCGACCGAGGCTGCGCTGCGGATCTGTTCCAACACAAAAGCCGACGAGTAGCGATGCACATCGAGCAGTTCCTCGTTGCTGATCACACTGGCTACCGCCCCGCCACCATCCCTGACCACCAGGTGCTTGATGCCCCGCTCCTGCAGCAACAAAACGGCTTCGAAAATCAGTGCCGAATCATCGATGTAAATGAGCGGGGCACTCATCACCTGGTAGACCGGAGCATCGATGGCCACTGCACCACCGACCACCCGCTCACGCAGGACGAGATCGGTGACGATACCGATCATCGCCCCGGACTCACTGGTCACCAGGATCGCACTGCGACCAGCCTCGCTCATCATGGTAGCCGCCATGCGGATCGGCGTATTGAGGTTGCAGGAGATATAACCGCTCAGTGAGCTGCGCACCGGCTGGTTTAAAAACATCAGGGAAGTCTGCAACTCGACGATCAGGTTTTCCCGCTCCTCTTCGCTCTGCTGACGGCGGCTGATGTCCTCCAACAGGCCGTCACAATAGAGGGGCGTGCCGTCCCCGTCCCTGACCAGGACCATGGAAATCGATATGGTTCGCGATCCGCCCTGCGAATCCTTAAGACTGAGGGACTTCTCTTTCACGAGTCCGTCCTGCTGCAGGTTAGCAACAAGTTCCTGTCGTTCCTGCGAATCGGGGAAAAAATCGAGCAGGTTGGCTTCGAGCAACGGTCTGCCGCCTTGCTGCTGCAACAACTCCTTCGTCACATCGTTAGCCTCGAGAAACCTGAAGCCACCGCCGGCCCCGGTCCGAAACATGCCGATTCGCAGACGATCGGCCAGTTGCCGGAACCGTTCTCGGCTTTGCTCCAGCTCTTCCTCGAGCCGTCTGCTGTTGCGAATATCGCGGGCAGTCAACACGACGACTTTCTGAGAACCCAGATCTTTGCGGGCCAAACTGACGATGGTTGACAGCGGGCGGCCGTCTTTGCGTCTAAGCACGATCTCATGTTGTCCAACCGTCACGTAGCCGTGCAGGGCGTTTTCCCATATCTCCCGACTCTGTTCATGCGCGTCGCCTTCCCCGGCGACCAGGGTGGCCACATTCATCTCTTCCAGTTCGGCAGCACTGTAGCCGAGTAATTCTTCCATTCCCTTGTTGGCATAGAGGCAGGAGCCATTGTGGAGCATCATGATCGGGTCCACGGCGGCCTCGACGAGCGTCTTGTATTTCACCCGGGACAACCGCAACGACGCTTCGGCACTCCGCCGCCGCCGCTCGATGATCAGGCTGCGCACCACGGTCACCGTCAACAGCAGGGCAATGACCACCATGCCGAAATGGATCATCCGGGTCAGGCGCCTGGTGATCTCGTCGGTTTTCTGCTCAACATCGTCGAGGTACACACCGGTGCCGACGACCCAGCCCCATGGCTCAAATTTTCTGACGTAGGACAACTTGGGGACGTCCATCGATTCTTCATATTTCTTGTTCCAGATGTAACCGATAAAACCGCTTTGCGCCGAGGACAGGGCCTCCTTGATTTCCATGAACAAGCGTTTGCCGCCGGCATCCTCAAAAGAGCTGAGATCACTGCCGATCAGCTCTTTTGAATAGGGATGCATCACCAACCGGGGGTACATATCACTGATCCAGAAATAATCTCGGCCCTCCCGGCCGTAGCGCAGGTGTTCGATCTCCTCCATCGCTTTTTCCTGGGCCTCGGTACGGGTCAACAGGCCGGCTTGCTCCTGCTGCTCATAAAGCACCATGACACTCCAGGCGACATTGACCAACTCGCGAATCATCTCTCGCTTGCTGTCGAGGAAGGTCTCTTTGAAAGCCGGGATAATAACCACATAGATCGAGCCGACAGCGATCATGATGACGAGCGCCGTCGGTAGAATAATGCCGAGGACAAACTTCAACCAGGAGCCCGATCGCTCATCGACCAGATGCTGTTGCATTGTTGGTTGCTCCGGTGTTGGTTGACTGGGAATATTTTTATACGAAAATCGGCGGGACAGGTTTTAACCTGTCCCCCGCTCACTTTCAAAACCAACCGGCCATTTCGACCACGGCGCTGATTTTCATCGTTCGTTGTGACGCCCCGTCATGGGGGGTATATGAAAATCGAGTTCCCGAATTAGTTGGCTATCCCTCCGGTTGCGGACGTCCTGTCCGCAACCCTTCGGGCCCGCTTCTCCGCCCCGCCGGGCTTTCGCGATGCAGCCTGCGGGATAGCCAACCAGCCGTGATCATTATTTTCACACTGCGTTGTAACTCCCGGTCATGGGGCTAGATAAACAACTGTGCGGCCGGGGACCGACCGGCCGCCAATTTTTGCCGGTACCGCTGCAAACAGGCCAGATCGGAGCCGCAAATCCCCTCGGCCACGAGGTCCGGATGCTCCTCCAGGGCGGCAAACAGTGCGGCGACAACGACCGGATCGAATTGGTGCCCGGCTCCCTGCTGCAAGTTGACCACGGCATCTGCCAGTTTCATCCGGGCGAAATGGGTGCGGCCGGCCAACATCGTCTCGAAGGCATCGCAAACCGTCAAAATCCTGGCACCCAGCGGAATAGCTTCGCCCTGTAAACCATCGGGGTAGCCGCTGCCGTCGTAACGCTCATGGTGATGACGGATCAAGGGCACCACGTCGTCAAGAAAGCGCAGGGGACTGACAATCCTGGCCCCGATCACCGGATGCTGGCGAACGATATCCATTTCCCGTCGGGACAGGATACCGAGCCGTTCCAAGATATCATCATTCATGCCGATTTTACCGATATCATGGAGCAGACCACCATGGTGGATGGCCTCTACCTCGGCTTCCGGCAGACCGAGGTGTTCGGCTATCATTTTCGCAAACCGGGCCACCCGTACAGAGTGACCGTGGGTCGATTCGTCTTTCGCTTCGATGGCCAAGGCCAGGACCTCCACGACCTGCCTGAGGTTCTGCAGCATCTTCTCGTCATAGCTGAGGGCCTTGTGCAGCGCGATGGCGCCCTGCTCACCGAGAGCGGTAATGATTTCTCGGTCGCGCTCGCTCATTTCGCGAAAGGCATAGAAATAGACGGCCAGGATACCGGCGTGAGTGCCGACGATATCAAACGGCATGCCGACGATCGAGCCGACGCTTTTCTTGCCGATGGTATCGACTTCCGGAATCCGACGATCCGTCCGGGCATCGGCGATGTAAACGAAGGGCCCATCGTCCGGATTGAAAATCCTATTGAGTTCCCGATAGTTGACATCGGCCAGATTGCGGTAAGGAAAGCCGTCGGAAACCATGGTCTCAATCTTCTGCCGGCCACGATCGACAATCCAGAAAATACAGCCTTTCGCCCCCAGTAACGACCTGATGTTTTTGACGATATGCTCAAGAATCTCAGTGGTGCTCTCGCCGGAGTGAATGGCCTTGCTGACCTGGGCAAACACCTTGAAAAATTCGGAATAATCAGCGTTCATAAAACCTTCTCCAGAAGTCGACCCCACAGTGCGCATGTCGCAGAGGCGCACCGCCGACCGGCCATACCGTCAGATGACCCCTCGGCGCCGCAGATCAGCCACCTGCTCGGCCTGGTAGCCAAGGTCCGCCAGGATCTGCTCCGAACTGCCGCCGAATCGGTCCGGCGGCCGTCGGATCGAACCCGGCGTTTCGCTCATTTTGATCGGGATACCGAGCACCTGCTGCGTGCCGCCGGCATCATCATCGATGTACACGACCATATGGCGTTCGACAAAGAGCGGATGCGAAAAAATTTCGGCAAATCTGCTGATGGTCGTGCAGCAGACATCATGGTCGGCCAGCAATTCTTCCCACTGCGCTGCGGTGCGGCGGCCAATTGCCTCTTGCAGCACGTCGATCAGCTCTTGCCGACACGATTCATCGTATTGTCGATCCGTATAGTCGGGAATATCGAGCAGGATGCAGAGCTGTTTCCAGAACCGGTGCTCCAAGGCACCGACCGCAAGATAGCGCTGATCGGCCGTCTGATAGACATTATAGCAGGCATAGCGGTGGGAGAGAAGATCATCGGCCCGGCGTGGCTCTGATCCGCTTCTTCTGCACAACTCCTGTGGCAGGGCCAGCAGACCGAGCAAGCCGTCGGTCATTGAAATATCGATGTACTGGCCTCTGCCGGTCCGTGCTCTGGCCAGCAGCGCCAGCAGAATTCCGGTCACCGCCTGCTGACCGCCGCCGGCGATATCGGCAATCTGTACCCCGGGGATGGTCGGTGGGCCGTCTTTCGGACCGATCAGATCGAGAATGCCGGCAACGGCGAGATAATTGACATCGTGACCGGCACGATGCCGATACGGGCCGGTCTGTCCGAAGCCGGTGATCGAGCAATAGATGAGTCCCGGGTTAATGCGACTCAGGGTAGAGTAATCGATGCCGAGCCGCTCGGTAACTCCCGGCCTGAAACCCTCGATGACGATGTCGGCCGCTTCCGCCAGACGCAGAAAGATCTCCTTGCCTTCAGGGTCTTTCAGATTCAGGCATAGATGCCTCTTGTTGCGGTAGAGACCGGGGAAGAACAGGTTGTCGGCGGCAAAGCGGCGATCCTCGACGGCGATCACATCCGCCCCGTGGTCGGCAAGGATCATCGAACAATATGGTCCGGGCAGCATCCGCGACAGGTCGAGCACTTTCAGTCCGGCAATACTCCCTGCAGCTGGCAGCATATATCCCCCTTCAGAATTCGATCCCCTTCTGGGCCTTGACCCCGCTGGCAAAAGCGTGCTTGACGGATTGCATATCGGTCACCGTATCGGCAATAGACACCAATTCCGGCGGCGCGTTGCGCCCGGTAATGACAATGGTCAGCCGCGGCGGCTTCTGGGAGATGACCTCGATAATATCGGCTACGTCGAGAAAACCGAACTGCGGCAGGTAGGTGAGTTCGTCGAGAATGATCAGGTCGTAGGCGTCAGAGGCAATTTTCTGGCGAGCGAGTTCGAAGCCCGCCCGCGCCACGGTTCGATCTTCTTCGATCCGTTCCTTCTTGAAGACAAAGCCCTTGCCGCAGATAAACCAGTCGAGTCCCGCCAGAGTTTCGGCAAAGCGCCGCTCGCCATATTCCCCCTGCCCTTTGATAAACTGGATCACACATACCCGCCGGCCGTGGCCGAGCGCCCGGAAGGCAAGTCCCAGAGCAGCCGTCGTCTTACCTTTGCCATCGCCGGTATTTATAATGATCCGCCCGTCTCCGGTCATGTCGTTCACCCATTGTTTTTTCCAGACCAGACAAACCCTGTTCTCGTCGGCTCGTCCCGCAGCGACCGCCCCGCCCCCACCACTCCTTCTTTGTCGCACTGCACGCGTTGTCTAACCCACTAAAAAAACGATACATAAAAATCGTTGACATTTCCCATGCGGTGAATTTATATTCAGGCGTATTCAGAGTGAGCGCTCGCTCAGGATGATCACAAGTGTAATCGTTATCCGGGAAATGCGCTCATGATTTTTCCTACTCCGGGAGGACCTCCACTCACCAAGGACGAGCAGATACCCCTTCCAGCTCCTCACGATCGCCCCTGACCGATCCCTCCGGAACCCTGTAGCTCAGAGCGCGGGAGGAATCAACGCCACCGGCGACGAGCGAGCGCTCGCTCTTTGCTGATTGACCCTCTCGCACTGACCATCGGTCGATCTGTTTCGTCCCCGAACCGGGACGGCGCTATAACACTGTTTAGCCGGGCTTTTTCACCATATATGACGAGGCTGTGACAATGATCATGTCGCCCGTCTGCCCGGGACGACCACCGCTCCTTACTTGCTGATACCGGCAGGGCATCGGACCTGTCGCAGATAAAACGCCCCTCCGCGGGCTCCTGGCCGAAATCGATCGGACCCCCGGGAAAACGACGGCGAGGGAAAACCAAAAGGCAGTTCTTCAAAAGGAGGAGAGCATGAATAGCGCGTACAAGAAGGAAATTCGGTACACCCTCATTTTCAGCGTCTTATTGCTGATTTGCGGGCATCTCGGATTATTTTTCGTGGCTTTTCCGAGCCTGCAGAACCACATGGTCTTTGGTTTTCCGTCACAGTATATCATCCCGGTACTGATGGGATGGCTCGGCCTGATGGTTGTCGTCTGGTTCCAGGCCAAACTGTCCAACGATCTCGACGATGAGATTGAGGAGTACAATGGTTCAACCGAGAACGTCGGGTAAGGAGGCGCGATTATCATGGAACAGCAACAATGGGTATTATCCAGTCCGACGCTCGGTATCATTTTCGTCGGCGCTTCGTTCGTCATTTTCTACCTGATCGGCTGGTATTCACAGAAACGGGCCAAGATTGCGACCGATTACTGGACAGCCGGCCGCAGTATCGGGGCGGTTACCAACGGCCTCGGTATGGCATCGAGCTACATGAGCCTGGCCACCTTCATGGGCGTTACCGCACTGATTCTGAATCTCAAGGTGCCGTTTGTCTATCTGTGGATTCAGTTCTCCCTGTCGATACCGCTGATCACCCTCTGGTACGGGGCGCCACTGAGGCGTCTGGGCGCTTTTACGCCGGCACAATTCGTTCGTGAGCGCTACGGTCTGTCGACGTCGTATATCACCGTTTTGTTCATGATCCTGGTCATGGTCATGTACGCCCTCGGCCAGATGATCGGAGTCGCCAAGGTCTTCGAGATGCTGTTCGGTTTCAACTACAACATCTCGCTGATCTGCGGCGGCGCCCTGATCGTCGGTTACGTCACCATCGGCGGCATGTATGGCACCAGCTACAACGCCGCCTTCCAGATGATCCTGATGGGCATCGCCTTCGTCGTGCCGCTCGGCGCCATCATGAAAGGGATGGGCGGTACCGGCTGGTACTTCCCGCCGCTGCTCTACAGCGACATGGTACCGGCCATGCTCGAGGCGGTACCGGATTTCTTTGACATGAAATACGGCTTCAAATGGTACCTGGCCCTGATCCCCTGCTTCACCATCGGCGCCATTGGCCTGCCCCATCTCGGCATGAGGGTCTACACCGCGTCGAACCTGAAAAGTGCGCGTAACGCCATGGTCTGGTTCACCTTCTTCTGCGGCATCGTCTTCAGCGCCACCTATACCATGGGCTTTTCCGGCGTCTTCTTCCAGGCCACCCAGGCAACGGCCGGTCAGGGCATAATCCCGTCCGACTTCGACAAGATCACCCTGATCCTCAACAGCGTCTACAACCCGGCCTGGGTCCTGGCCTTCGTCATCGCCGGCGCCATCGCCGCCGGTCTGTCGACGATCAGCGCCAACCTGATGGCCATCGGCGCAATGATCGCCCAGGACATCATCGCCACGATCAAGCCGAACCTGCCGGACAAGACGATGAAGGTTATCGGTTATGCGGCCATTGCCGGCGGTGGCGCCGCCAGTATCCTGATCGCGCTGGATCCACCCACCTTCCTGGTAGTCAGCATCCTCTGGGCCTTCGGCCTGGCCGGGGTTACCGTCGCTCCGGCGGCGATTCTCGGCGTCTGGTGGAAACCGGCAAATCGTTATGGAGCGTTTACCTCCATTCTTGTCTCCGGTCTCGTCTACATCATCGTATCACCCTATATCTTCCCCAATATCACCATTTCAACCGGTCTGCAGGCCAAGATCGGCATGTCCGGCTCGCTACTCTGCGTGCCGCTCAGCTTCTTCCTGCTGACCACGGTATCGATGATTACCGAGCGTATCCCGTCTCTAATGATGCGCATCCCCGTCGAACAGGATAAAATGCTCGTCGACAAAGTCCACGGCTGGTCCGAATACAGCGACGAGCGTTATAATAGCACCAGGGCCGGCATCATCATTGCCGCCGTCAGTTTGTTCTTCTGCATCTACGCCGTGCTGCCGGGCGGCTGGGCGTAACCGACAACCACGAACCGATCCGGGGGCGGCAACGGAGCCCCCGGATCGATCCCGATTATTTGCTCTACAGGAAGAGAGAACGAGACGTGCCGCGCTACCTGGATCTGCTTCCCGCCCTCGCCACCGGCAACGAAGAGGTGTTTCGCTTGGCCCTGGAGGGAAAGGCCCGCCCGGTCATGTTGATCAATATTGCCATTCTCGGCACATTGTTCGGGCTGTCCAATCTGATCGGCGTCATCGGTCAGGCCGGTAGCGAAGCGTTGACAGGGCGGATGCTGCTGCTTCTATCTCTTCTGCTCATTCTCTACGGCATCTTCACCATGTTCGCGGTCCTCTTCGGCCTGACCCTTATTTACTGGGCCGCCGCGAAGGCGTTCGGCGGTCCGGGCGGCCTGGTCCTGGTTCTCGAGTTGGTCGGCCTGGTAACACTGCCGTTCTGGCTGTTCGCTCCGCTGCTGAACTATGCCATCCGCTTCCGGCCGGAGAATGGAGCGGTGATGTCCATCCTCCTGGTGCCTCTGCTCCTGTCGTTTGTCTGGTCGTCTGTGCTGATCAAGAAAAGTATGGTGGCGGGACAGGGGCTGAGCGAGGGCAAGGCAACCCTGGCTGTTGCCTGCATGTGGATTTTCAGTGTTAGCGCGATCTATTTGTTTTCTCCCTGATCACGATCCTGGAGCACCCGAAACACCTCGATCTTGTCTCTGACGTTTTTATATTCGAACCGGCCCATCGCTTCACAACGGTAAAGCCCACCCAGTAATTCCATAGTTTTCTTGGAAATGCAGATTTCGCCACCCGGGCAGCCCCGCTCGATCCGGGAGGCGATATTGACGCCATAGCCAAGAACCGTATAGTCGCAATACTCCTCGGAACCGATAGTGCCGACCACCACCTGATCGGTATTGATACCGATACCCAAATCAATCTTCACGCCCATACGGGTCTGCCACCGATGACGCAGGTTGCGCATCATCGCCTGCATCTCCAGCGCCGCTTCCACTGCTCGCTCGGCATGATCCGGCCGCTCCACCGGGTTCCCCCAGACCACCATCAGGGAGTCGCCGATCAGTTTATCGATGACGCCGTCATTGGCCCGGGCAATCGAAATCAATTTGCCGAAACATTCACGCATCATCTTGATCACCTGCTCGGGCTCGATATCCCGGCAGAGTTTTGTAAATCCACGCAAATCGGCAAACATCACGGTGACCGTCTTGAGGACGCCGTCCTCCTTGAGCAGACCGGGATTCTCGATGGCCAACGTGGCAATGCTCGGTTCGACAAAATGCCCGAAGGTGTTTCTGATATCGTTCTTCTCTTCTTCAAGAACCGTCGACCCCCAGGCCAGGACTCTGATGATAGCAGCCAGTGTGCCGATCAGCGGGGCCGATACCGGCATAAACAGATGAAAGGCTGCGGAATAGGAGTGGATCAGCACTGCATAAAAAAACCAGGCAATGACCGTATAAATCATGCCCTTGACCACCCCTTCCTCAAGAATGATGATACCGGGAAACAAGGTGTGAAACATGATGATCAGAACGGTGACACTGAGCGGTATCGGCTGATACCCCTCAAGCGAATCCATCCTGAACAGCAGCATGTCGAACGGCGTGAAAATGTGAGCGGACTGGACCACGCAGAGGGTGGCGCCGACGAGAAAAGAAACAATCAGGAAAATTTTCAGCTGAGAGTATTTGGTGTATTTCAGACGCATCGTCATCATGGCTGTCTGGTGATCTCCTCTCGGGTCATCCACTCACCTGATCGTGGTGCCGTGTCAATCGATCTGCTCCGGCGGCACCAGGCAACTTCCCAGAAAAACATATCTTTGTCCACAAAATACAAAACCGGACTATAGCCGTCTTTCTATTTTTGAACAAGAAAATAGCTGATTCACCCCTCACCATAGTGCCGACCGGTCAACTTAGCATCGCCTGTGGCGACGGCGGGCACACCGTCGCCACAGGAACTCCTCAGCCGGCGAGGTTTCCGGCTCCCCAAACGGCCTTCGCAGAACCCCTTGCCATCATGCTTCAGCTGTGTTTATAATCGGTGCCGCAGCAGTAACAACTGTACATACCACAGATAATCTTCGTTTTTCGCCCGGATCACCGGTCCACAAATGGGAAATCGTCACCTCCAACAGCACCTCGACCTCCGGGCCGGATTCACCGCCAGCCTCGTCGTTGCCGCCAGTGTCGGCGCCTACGGCAGCGTTCTCGGCCTGCTCGCTGCCCAGAAAGGGCTGACCTGGTATCAGTTGCTGGTCATGAACCTGAGCGTTTTTGCCGGTTCAGCGCAATTCGTCATGGTCGATATGTGGCTGCCGCCGCTGCCGATTGTCGAGATTACGCTGGCCGTGCTGGTGATCAACATGCGTTATCTACTGATCGGCGCCTCGCTCAGTCCGCTCTTCCAGGGAACATCCCTGCGCCATCGCTTTTTGTTCATGCATCTGGTTGCTGACGAAAACTGGGCAATCACCATGGCTCGTTTTCACAAGCAGAGAGTTTCCACCTGGTTTTTGCTCGGCGGCGGTCTCTGCGTTCAACTCGCCTGGTGCAGCGGCACCATGCTCGGCCATCGCCTCGGCGCGGTGATCACCGATCCTGAGCGATACGGACTCGACTTTTCCTTTGTTGCGGTCTTTACCGCGCTGGTTTTCAGTTTCTGGAGGGGGCGTCGCGATCTGCTGCCATGGCTGGTTGCGGCACTGGTCGCCTTGACCAGTGAGGCCCTGCTGCCGGGGAAGTGGTATATCGTCTGCGGCGGCGTTGCCGGGGCATTGACAGCTGCAATGCGCGAAACCGATCCGGGCAGAGGACACGGCAATGGCTGACGAACTGCTCGTTTGGCTCGTTATCGGATCAGCGGCGCTGGTAACCTACGGCCTGCGGATCTCCGGGCTGCTACTAGCCGGTCGTTTGCCGAAATCAGGCCGGTTTAAAACGTTCATGGATGCGCTGCCCGGCACCATTCTCCTCTCTCTGATTGTCCCGGCCGCAGTGGCCGCCGGGCCGATCGGCTGGCTGGCCACGCTGGCGACCGGCCTGTGCAGCTGCAAGACGGGCAACGTCTTCCTGTCGATGGTGGTCGGTGTGGCTATCGTCGCTCTTGGCCGCTGGTGGGGCATATAATCCCCCCGCAGCGAACAATGAAAATCGGCTCCTGGTCGGAAGGGCCGGCCGGTCCTGCCTCCGGCTGCTGCGCTGCGGCCTGATCGGCTGGCCTACGAGGCCGGCAGACAGGCCATCCATGGCCTGGCGTGAAGCTTTCGGGCCTGATACTCCGGCCCGCCGGGCCTTCGCGATGCAGCCTCCGGCAGAACCGGCCGGCCCGGGAAGTTCAGCGTGTAGAACCGATTTTCGTATAAAAACCACCGTTGAGCCGATAATTGACCGGGCGTGAAAACACGAAGGGCGGATCGGCTGATGCCGGTCCGCCCTTCGTCTCCAATTCTACACCTGTAGAACAATCAGCAGCCTCTAATTCCTCACGATCCTGATGACTTGACCTTCTTATCCTTGCCGCCCGCCTCCGATTTGGCGTCTTCTTTTACCTGCGGGCCGGCGATGGCGTCACGGGCCACCTTGATCCGGACGTTATCGGCAATCTCCAGGGTCAGCACACCATCGGTCAGGCCGGTGATTTCACCGTAGACGCCGCCCTTGGTGACCACCCGGTCTCCCTTTTTCAACTCACTTAAATAGGCCTGATGCTGTTTTGCCTGCTTTTGCTGAGGCCGGATCAACAGAAAATAAAAAACCACGAAAATCAGGATCAACGGGATGAATGACGCAAATCCCCCGGCTGCTCCTCCGCCCGCTGCCCCTTCGGCCGCGTAGGCTATACTTGTCATCTGAGTACCTCCCTTTGAGAATCGATTTGTCCGAATAGACGAAAAAACTTGGGCCTAACCATAATCACTCGGCCGCAAGGCCGCTATAAAAATCGTTGCGAAACGACGCCAGACAATCTTCGGCAATCGCCTCCCTGATCTGACGCATCAGGTTGATATAATAATGGATATTATGGATCGTATTGAGCTGATACGAAAGAATTTCCCGACTGACGAAAAGATGACGGAGATAGGCCCGGGAATAGTTGCGGCAGGTATAGCAATCGCAGGATTCGTCGACCGGCAGCTGATCATCCCGATATCGGGAATTTTTCAGCACCACCCGACCGGTCGACGTGAACAGGGTCCCGTTGCGGGCATTTCTCGTCGGCATCACGCAATCGAACATATCAATGCCGCGCCAGACCCCTTCGACCAGATCCTCCGGGGTACCGACTCCCATCAGGTAGCGCGGGTAATCATCGGGTAGACAGTCCGCAGTGACCTCGGTCATATCGTACATCTGGGCCTTTTCTTCACCAACCGAGAGGCCGCCGACGGCATAGCCGTCAAAGCCGATGTCTATCATGGTCCGGGCCGATTCCCGGCGCAGATCGGGATACATGCCGCCCT
>JAZBPM010000245.1:0-2174 GCA_036351615.1 Desulfofustis sp. | reverse complement strand
CCAGATGGCGAAACAGCTCAAGTTCCCGGATATTCACGATAGAAAAGACAAAAGGATATGGTTAAATTGCTGTGCTCAGCTGCATTTATCTGCCATGACTAACCGGAAGAGTTGCTGCCGTCGTGCCTTTTCTGCTCAATATTGCAGTATGTGCAATACAATATCACGAACAAATCACTTGACGCAACAAATGAATCCGCCTATATGAGAATGATTGTATTCGTTGAAAACCGATGGGGACCCTTGAAAAGAGCGAAATGTGTTTCAAGTTTCCCGGATGTCGATACCGTCTGACATCGCAATTCCAGTAATTTATGTGTCTGCCGACAGCGGCCGATGCGCTGTGCGACCTAGCCGGAGGCGAATGCGAAGCATGGCCGGCAAGGCCTCGGTGCAGTTCCAACAATCCGGGGCAACGCCTGGCGGACAGCGTCAAGAGAATCGGTTTACGGGAAAAAAACACTTACGAAACCACGTTAGAAGGAGAAAGGTCATGGGCAACTATTTCAACTCGCTGCCGCTCAGGTTGCAGATCGAGGAATTGGCGCAATGCCGGTTCATGGACAGTGATGAATTCGACGGTGTCGAAGCGCTGCGCGGCAAAAAAATCGTTATCGTCGGCTGTGGCGCGCAGGGGCTCAATCAGGGGCTCAATTTGCGTGATTCCGGGCTCGACGTCTCGTATGCGTTGCGCGAGGCGGCTATCAAGGAGCAACGGCAGTCCTGGAAAAACGCCACCGAGCACGGTTTTGTCGTCGGCACCTATGAACAATTGATTCCGCAGGCAGACCTGGTGGCCAACCTGACGCCGGACAAACAGCATACCGGCGTCGTCAGCACGATCATGCCGCTGATGAAGCAAGGAGCCTGTCTCTCCTATTCGCACGGGTTCAATATCGTCGAGGAGGGGATGCAGGTCCGCCCGGATCTGACGGTAATCATGGTGGCCCCGAAAGGACCGGGCACCGAACTTCGACAGGAGTATGTGCGCGGATTCGGTATTCCGACTCTGATTGCGGTGCATCGGGAAAACGATCCCAACGGTGATGGCCTCGAATTGGCCAAAGCCTATGCCTGCGGTACCGGCGGCGACCGGGCAGGGGTTCTGCAATCATCGTTCATCGCCGAGGTTAAATCGGACCTGATGGGCGAACAGACAATTCTCTGCGGCCTGCTGCAGGCCGGCTCCCTGCTCTGTTACGACAAGATGATCGAGCAGGGGATCGATGCGGGCTATGCCTCGAAACTCGTACAGTACGGCTGGGAGATGGTTACCGAGGCGCTCAAGCACGGCGGTATCACCAATATGATGGACAGACTGTCCAACCCGGCCAAGATCAAGGCCCACATCCTCTCCGAAGAGCTGAAAAATATAATGACCCCGCTCTTTGAAAAGCATATGGATGATATCATGTCCGGGGCGTTTTCTCGCACCATGATGGAAGACTGGGCCAACGATGACGCCGACCTGCTGGCTTGGCGCAAAGCGTCGGGTGAGACGCCGTTCGAGAGGGCCGAGTCGATGAGCGGCGATATCCCGGAGCAGGAGTATTTTGATCACGGCATTCTGCTCGTTGCCTTCGTCAAGGCCGGAGTCGAGTTGGCCTTCGACACCATGGTGGCCACCGGTATCAAGCCGGAGTCGGCGTATTACGAGTCGCTTCATGAAGTGCCGCTGATCGCCAACCTGATTGCCCGCAAAAAACTGTACGAAATGAACGTGGTCATCTCTGATACCGCCGAGTACGGCTGTTATCTGTTCGCCAATTCGGCAGTGCCGCTGCTTGCCGATTTCATGAAAGGCGTCGATACCGATGTGATCGGCCGCGGGCTCGAGCTCGATGATTGTGGGGTCGACAACCTCGACCTGATCGATGTCAACGAGGCCATTCGCTATACCGAGGTCGAGGCTATCGGTGCCGAGCTCCGCGGCTACATGGGAGCAATGAAGCCGATGTTTTAACTCCCTGGCGGGGTTTTCGCTTTCGGTCGTAGTGCAGGCCCCTGCGGGTATATACCCGCAGGGGCCTGTTTTTTTATACGAAAATCATTGCTCCCGGGCTGGCCGGTCCTCCCGGAGGCTGCATCGCGAAGGCCCGGCGGGCCGGAGAATCAGGCCCGAAGGGCGGTGGACAAGGACGTCCGCCGTTGGCGGTCAGGCCATGGATGGCCTG
>JAZBPM010000244.1:0-6648 GCA_036351615.1 Desulfofustis sp. | reverse complement strand
CGGAACTGACGGCCGCCACCGGTATGGACGCACTCTGCCATGCCTTCGAGGCAGCTGTCTCGACGGCCTCCTCGCCTTTGACCGACATGGCTGCCGATTCGGCAATCGCCCTGATCGTCGACAATCTTCCCGGGGCCTGCCGGGAACCTGACAACATGCACTATCGCGACAACATGATGATGGCCAGTCTGATGGCCGGCCTGGCCTTTTCCAACGCCAGCCTGGGAATCGTCCACGCCATGGCGCACAGCCTCGGAGGCAGGATGGACCTGGCACACGGCGAGTGCAACGCGTTACTGCTGGAAGGAGCGATCGTCTTCAATTACCCGAAAACGCCGGACGTATACGATCGCCTGGCAGCCCGGATGGGCCTGGAAATCGACGCCCTGCCGCCGGAACGGCGGGCAGCGGCCATTGCCGACAGCGTGGCCTCTCTGCGCCGGGCCATCGGCATTACCCAGCGCCTCGGCGACTACGGGATTCATGTCGACGACCTGGGCCAGCTGGCGGCAATGGCCGTTCATGACCCCTGTCTGGCCACCAACCCACGCGAGGCAGACGCTGCCGATATTGAGACCCTGTATCGACAGATACTTTGAAACCGCTGGACACACTCGTCTAACAACCCGCCATGGCTACATCCCATAAAGGTCCACGTTTCAAATCGGCACGCGAGAAGTTTCTCGGGCTGAGTCTCGAGTCGACCCGCAAGAGCTATTATCCGCAGCTCAAAGAACAGCTCGATTCGACCCGGGAGAACGAACAGCGATTGCAGTTGCTGATCGATTCGCTGCCTGCGTTCATTTCCTATATCGATGCCGATCAGCGCTTCATTCTGGCCAACCGGCGCTACGAGAAGGCCTTCAATCTCCGCAGGGATGAGATGGTCGGCCGAAGCCTGCAGACAATTGTCGGAGAAACCAATTATCTCCGATTGGTAGTGTACATAGAGCAGGTTCTCGCCGGCAGCGAAGCGCACTTCGAACTCCGCACCGTGCTGCCCGACAACTCCGAACAGTGGTGGGAATGCTCCTATATCCCGGTAACCGACCGTGACGGTGCAATCGCCGGATTCTATACCCTGGCTCTGGATCTCACCGAAAAAAAGAAAGCTGAGGAGGAGCGTTTCCGGCTTGAGGAAAAATTGCGGGAAGTCGATAAATTCAAGGCCATCGGCACCCTGGCCGGCGGTATCGCTTATGATTTCAACAACCTGCTGATGGGCATCCAGGGACTGACATCCCTGATGGCCGTCGGCATGACGCCGGATGACCCGCACCGGGAACATGTCCGGACGATCGATGAACACATCCGAAGCGCCGCAAACCTGACCAAACAATTGCTCGGCTTGGCTCGCGGCGGCAAGTACGAGACCAAATCGATCGATCTCAACGACCTGGTTTCCGACAGTGCCCTGATGTTCGGCAGGACCCGCAAGGAGATCACCATCCACCAGGATCTGCACCCGGCCCCGCTGGTAGTCGAGGCGGATCGCAACCAGCTCGACCAGGTCCTGCTCAATATCTTCGTCAATGCCTGGCAGGCCATGCCCGAGGGCGGCGCCATCTATCTGAAGACCTCCGTCACCGAATTGGACGAATCGGTTTGCGCCGCCCACGATATCCAACCGGGACTCTATATCAAACTGTCGATCACCGATACCGGCTGCGGCATGGACGATACGACCCGCCAACAAGTCTTCGATCCGTTCTTTACCACCAAGGACAAACAGCGTGGCACCGGACTCGGTCTTGCCTCCGTTTACGGCATCATCAAAAATCACGGTGGCCTGGTCACCGTCTACAGCGAGATCGGGCACGGCACTACTTTCACTGTCTACCTGCCCCTGTCCGACAAGGCAGTCCAGCCCGAACCTCCCCGAAGCGAAGAAGTGCTACAGGGATCGGGCACCATCCTGCTGGTCGACGACGAAGAGATGATTCTCGATGTCGGTCAGGCGATGTTGACGGCCCTCGGCTACCAGGCGGTGATTGCCAACGGTGGCGAACGAGCACTGGACGTGCTGGCCGACCGGAGCTACCGGTTCGATCTGGCCATCGTCGATCTCATCATGCCCGGTCTCGACGGCGGCAAGGTCTTCGACGGCATCCGCGCCATCCAGCCCGATCTGCCCGTTATCCTCTGCAGCGGATACAGCATGAACGGCCAGGCAACGGCGATCATGGCCCGCGGTTGCAACGGTTTTATCCAAAAACCTTTCAATATCAAAGAACTGTCAAGAATCCTCCAGCAGGTACTGCCCGGCGGGCAACGGCAGTGCCCGCCGGCGACATAAGGGAACCTTGAAAAATTGTCATTCCGCCCAATCTCATCGTTGCGCAATCAAATTTTATCCTCGGAATATCATGCATATGCCTGCGGTAAAATTTTCTTGCGCGCCTTGATCTTGAACGAAATTCCGAATTTTTCAAGCTCCCCATAAGACTGCCAAGGAACCCGCCGCTTGGTCAACGACCTTCCGTTTCCTGTTGCCAGGCTTCGACGACCTCTTTGGCCGCACGGAACGCTTCGATGCCGGCGGGAACACCGCAATAAACGGCGGTCTGCAGCAGTACCTCCTGAATCTGTTCGATACTGCAGCCGTTGCGCAACGCCCCGCGAACGTGCGCTTTCAATTCGGTGGTGGCACGCAAGGCGGCCAGCGTCGCCAGGGTAATCAAACTGCGCGTCGCATCGTCGATGGCCGGACGCGTCCAGATTTCCCCCCAGCAGTTTTCCGTCACCAGGTCCTGGAGCGGACGGGTAAATTCGGTCGCTCCGGCAGTCGCCCGATCGACATATTCGTCACCCAGCACCTTGCGCCTTACCGTCATGCCCTGCCGATATTTTTCGCTGGTCATCTCGTCTCTCCCGACATCCGGGGAACGTGAAAAATTAGGAATTTTTCACGTTCCCGTCTATTGAAGGTTTTATGCTGCTTTTAGACTGTCAGCATACCACACTATGCCGGCACCTGAACAATCGCTTTTTCCGCCGCCCTGCAAAACTATTGCGGTCGTCAGCGGGCCGCGATAGGATGGGACGGTCCAAAGCGCGCAGCACACGGGGCCTCCGTCCTCACTGAAATCATCCCTGTACCGGACAAGGAGACAGCAATCATGACCACCCCGCTCCGTCAACGCAAAAGACCGACCGGCTTACCTATCTGCCTGCTGCTGGCGCTGTTGGTGGGGCTAGCCTGCCCGTCCCGGGCCGAAACGATTCGCATCCCGCTCAGTATCGATCTGCCCCTGTTGCGGACGATGATCGTCAATCAGGCCTATCCCGATCCCGGCGAGCAGACTACGATCGTCTCCATGGCCCAGAGGTGCAATGAAATCACGCTCAGCAGACCGCAGGTGGGCAGCAACGGTGAACGGCTGCTCTTTCAAACGGCAATCACCGTACACTGGGGCACCCCGATAGCCGGTGCCTGCCTGGCACCATTGTTCTGGGAGGGATCCCTGGTACTGAGCCAGCAACCGGTGATCGACAGGAACTGGCAGCTCCGTTTCCGTACTATCGATTCAACACTGCTTGACCGAACCGGCCAACCCGCCCCGTTGGCCGGACTGCTCTGGAATCTGGTCAAAGAACACGTCCACTCCTATCTCGGCACGATCACGCTGAATCTGGCCCCGCCGGTAGACAACCTCAAGCAGTTCATGCTCAGCCAGGCAAGCGACAACCAAAACGAGCGGACCACGAGCGTCCTTGCCGGCATGCACCCCGATCAGCCGGTGGTAACCCCGGCGGCACTGCGCATCGACATGGTGGCCGAAGCCGTGCCGATCGACCACGGCGACGGTGCTGACGAACCGGAGGAAACGATGGTGACCGACGCCGCTGCACAGGCTAAGGTCATCGATCTCTGGCAGAGCTGGGACGCCATGCTGATCCATCTGATCGGCCAACTGGCGGACAAGCCGCTCTCTGCCGAAGATCGCCAGTTACTGCTCGACGTGATGCTGTCCGTCCGCTACGAGTTCGATGCGGCCTTGTCGGGAAATCAATTGACCGACTCCTTCGTTCGCGATCAGTTCGTTCGTTCCTGGCAGGTGCTCAGGCCGCTCTTCCGTCGTCATCTCGATACCGACACCTCGGCAAGCCTGCTCGGCTACCTCAGTTTTTTCACGGCGGCCGATGCATTGACCACCCTTGATCGTCTCGGCCCGCTGCTTGGAGTCGACATCAGCCGAGCCGGCTTTTACCGGCTGGCGCACATGATCGATGAGGGACCGCTCGACGAGAGTGACGCCGTCAACCCGACCCTGCGCCGCATCCTCGGTCTTGACGAACCACTGGCCGTGCCGTCGGACCGCCCTACCGGAGCCGAAGAAAGCAGAAAAGATCCCGGGCAGAACCATGAACCGGCAGCCGAGCCGCCGTCGGCACCCAATTCATCCCTCAACCGCTGGTTGCAGGCCGCCGGACGCCTGGCCACCCTGCTGGTGACCGGGCCGCGTCCGGCTCATGCCGACACTTTGCCGGGAATTGCCGAACTGAGGAGTTGGACGGCTGGCATCACCCCTGCCGACAAGCTGCTGCCGCGGGTTCACCGGGTTCTCGAGCAGATCGCTGCGGATCAGTGGCGTCGGCCGGTGGTCAAACAACTCGACGGCAACTGGTTTACCCGGATGATACTGGCCACCGCCTGGCAGGAAAGCTGCTTTCGACAATTCGTGGTCAAAGACGACAAAATCGTCTATCTGATCTCCTACAACAACACCTCGATCGGCCTGATGCAGATTAACGAGAAGATCTGGCGCGGGATCTATGACGCCCAGCAATTACGCTGGAATATCAAATATAACGGCATGGCCGGCGCAGAAATTCTCGCCCTCTACCTGGAGCGCTACATCAGCAAACGACCGGCCCGGATGTCCCTGAAGGATGAGGCCGGCCGACGCTATCTGGCAGCCTGGCTCTATGCCCTCTACAACGGCGGCCCCAGTCAACTCGAAAAATTCCCGGCCCGGCACCGGGCGGGCGATTTCTTCCGCAGCGACAAGCTTTTCGTGGAAAAATACGACCGGATCAACGGTCCCGACTGGTCTGCATCAGTCGACTGTCTGCCTGCCCGGTAGACAATACCATGCCACCCGCAACGTGCCGCACGCCGGGGTTATCCTGCCCCAGGTGATGGTGCTCACCGCAACCGACCGATACGCGTCACCTGCCAACCTGCCATCGACAAAACCCCATGGACTATCTCGGAGAGGCAATCGCCGTCACCACCGTGCTCTGCTGGACCATCAGTATCCAGTGTTTCGAAGTCGCCTCCCGGAAGGTCGGCTCGACGCCGGTCAATATTATCCGGTTAACCATCGCGCTGCTGCTGTTTACCACGCTGTTGATCATCCGGGACGGGATGGTCATCCCTTTAGACTTTCCTTTCTCGGCCTGGATTTTGCTCGGTCTTTCCGGCGTTATCGGTTTTTTCGTCGGCGATCTCTTCCTGTTCAAGGCGCTCGTCGAACTCGGACCGCGACTCGCCATGCTCCTGCACAGCCTGGCAGCACCAACAGCGGCCGTAATCGGCTGGTTGTTTCTCGACGAGACCTACCTGCTGCATCAATGGCTCGGCATCTTCATCACCTTGTCCGGGGTCGGCCTGGTCATCCTTGAACGGGCGCCACAGCAGATACCGGCGGCTCGGCGCCGGGCCAGGACGGTTACCGTTCTCGGTGTTCTCTACGGCCTCGGCGCAATGCTCGGCCAGGCCGGCGGCTACGTCCTGAGCAAAGCCGGCATGCAGACCGACACCGGCTATCTCGACGCCTTCAGCGCAACCCAGATCAGGGCGATCGCCGCCTTCTGCTGTTTCGCCGTCTACTTCACCCTGCGCCGCAGGTGGTCGCTGGTCGGCAGGGCATTGACCAACGGTCGCGCCGTCGCTTTCACAGCAACCGGCTCCCTGCTCGGACCCTTTCTCGGTGTCTCGCTGTCGCTACTCACCCTCCATTACCTGGCGGCCGGCGTTGCGGCAACCTTTCTTTCCCTGGTGCCGATCTTCATCATCCCGTTCTCGATCATCCTCTACCGCGAACAGGTCTCGCTCCGATCAGTAGTCGGCACCGTCGTTGCCATTGCCGGCGTCGCCCTGCTCATGTCCTGACATATTATCAGTGCAACGTCGCCAAAAACCGACGCTCCGTTATGCCCCAACTATTATATTTTCGTTAAATTTTCTATCCATTATTATCGGTTTATGGTAATATAGTGATCTGCTGACCAGGCGAGGTCGAATGCAGCGCAGCACTCGACTGATTTCACCAAAACCATTTAAAATCAGCACAGTAGACACACATCAAGGAATGTGCGTACCGGCCCCTCAGCTGGTTCATTCCTATTGTCAAGGCTCTCTAACCCGTCGCTCCAACCACTTCAGGCATTGACAACATCCTGATAACAATTCACTGACCGGCCGAAACTCTGACATTTCGACACTCTTCGCCGGAAGCTTCTCTTCCCATGACCAGAATCAACACGTTTATTTGCGTGACCGTCGCTTTCGTCTCCCTGTGTTGCTGGGCGCTGCTCAACCGCCCGGAGATCGAGCCGCCCTGGCCTGATCGAATCCAGGGGTTTTCCTTCTCACCGTTACGTATCGGCCACAATCCGGACAAACAGAAAGCCCCGTCCATT
>JAZBPM010000243.1:0-4970 GCA_036351615.1 Desulfofustis sp. | reverse complement strand
CAGTGATCGAAGCGCGCGGGAACGAATCGGTACCGACCCGGACCGGCAGATATACATCTGCCCGCATGGTTTGGTTGATTCGTGTTATCCGGTCACCATCGAAGGGGTGATTACCGCCTATGTCTTTACCGGGCAATTCCTTCACGAACCGGTTGACGAGAAGCTGCGTGACAGGTTTAGAAGACAGGCTCGCGACTATGGTTTTGATGAGACGGCCTACCTGGCGGCACTTGACAAGGTGCCGGTCGTCTCGCCGGAACGACACCGGCAGATGCTCGATCTGTTGTCCGCTCTGGCCGGCCAGATTGCCCAGCTGGGCATGGCAAGTATCAACGAGCGTCGACGGAGCGCCCAGCTCAGGGATAGTGATGAGTTGCTGCGTCTCAGTCTTGAAGCGACCAACGACGGTCTGTGGGACTGGCGGATTGGAACCGATACGATCTATTGGAGCCCTCGTTGCTATAGCATGCTCGGTTTTCTCCCCGATTCGTTTGCGGTGACCGCCACGAACTGGCGTGATCTGATTCATCCCGATGATCTCGATACCATAAAGAAACAGGTGGAAGCGGTCGTTCGCGGCAGCGGCTTATTGTCCTGCGATTACCGGTTGCGTGCGGCTTCCGGGGAGTACCTCTGGGTGCATGGGCGGGGGCGGGTGGTTCAATGGGACGAGGCCCGTAACGCCGTCCGGATGGTTGGCACCCATACCGATATCACCATGCGGAAGGAGGCAGAGGAACACAACAGGCGTCTGCAGGACCAGCTGCGGCAGGCCCAGAAACTGGAGGCCATCGGTACGCTGGCTGGCGGCATCGCCCATGACTTTAATAATATTCTCGGGGCGATGATCGGTTTTACCGATATGGTTATCGATGATCTGCCGGTTGATTCACACCATCGTCGCGATCTCGGCAAGGTGTTGCAGGCCGGCCACCGGGCCCGGGACCTGATCGGCCAGATTCTCGCCTTCAGCCGTCAGGCGGCAACCAAGCGAACCATCCTGCAGCCGCGGACGATCATCAAGGAGGTCGCCCGGTTGCTGCGGTCAACATTGCCGACAACGATTGCCATCAACCAATCGGTTGCTCCCGGATGCGGCTGCATTGAGGCCGATCCGAGCCAGTTCCATCAAATCCTGATGAACCTGAGTACCAATGCCTATCATGCCATGGAGGAATCAGGCGGCACCTTGAGCTTGACCCTCCGTCCCGCTTCGGTCCTCCCCGAAACCCTGCGCCGCAAGGCCGAGCGTTCCGGTGATGCCTATCTCGAACTGCTCGTAGCCGATACCGGTCATGGCATGAGTCCGGCGACTCTTGCGAAGATTTTTGATCCGTTCTTCACCACCAAGGACAAGGAGAAAGGGACCGGCATGGGTCTGTCGATCGTCTACGGTATTGTCGCTGAATACGGCGGTGTTTTGACCGTGGACAGCGAAGTGGGTCAGGGTACCACCTTCCACATCTTCTGGCCCTGCTCTCGGCAGCAGAGTCGTACACCGGCTCAGGACACCGAAACCTTGCCGGGCGGAACGGAGCGGATTCTATTTGTTGATGACGAGCAGCTGCTCCTTGAGATGACAGCCAGGATGCTCGAGCGTTACGGCTATACCGTGACTTCGGTGACGGACGGACAGCGCGCCTATGATCTGTTTTGCGCTGATCCGCAGCGCTTCGATCTGGTGATAACCGACCAGACCATGCCCGGCATGACCGGCTTGGAGCTGGCCGGCAAGTTGCTGGCCATCAGACCCGGATTGCCGATTATTCTCTGCACCGGTTACAGTGCTGCCATCGACGAGGAAAAGGTCAAAAAAGCGGGGCTGCATGGTCTGATTTTCAAGCCGCTGCTCAAGAAAGATCTGACGGTGCTGATCCGCTCCGCACTCGCCGCTGCGCCGCCTGATTTGCCAGGTCCCGAGCCGGCCGGCGAGCCGCTCCTGCTGGGCTCCAATTGAAAGACAAGGCGAGGACCGGGATAGTCATGGATTCCTCTGACCAGCAGCGGCCAGCGATTGAGCCTCACCTGCAGCCGGACGTGCTGCTGGACTACAAATTTCTCCAGTCCCTGCGGCGGTTGACCCGGGCCGTGGCCCACGACTATAACAATATCTTTACCGGGCTTGCCGGGCAAATCACTTTGCTTGAGCAGAGCGGTCAGCTGGCAAACGGGACCTCTCGACAGAAACTGACCACCGATTTGATCGATCACGGCGTGAATCGGACGGCGATTCTCCATGAGTTCGCTCGTCCGTCTGCTTCGGCCGAACAGCAGGTCCATTCATTGCGGCGTATCGTCGATCAAACGGTTGCCGTGCTGCAGGTCTGTTCGCGTGCGCACCGGTTTACCGTGCAGTGGCCGGATGAATCGGTCCGGCTGGCGTGCCGGTTCAAGGATATGGTCCTGGCCCTGTTTTACCTCGGTGAGAACGGAGTTGATGCGATGGCCGGCGGCGGGACGCTGCGAATAGCGGTTACCGTGAGCTCGGGCCACGATAGCGGCCGCCAGGTGGACATTTCCTTCCACGACACGGGAGCAGGGATTGCCGCAGCGGTGCGCGAGCGTTTGTTTGCGCCCTTTGTTTCCAGCACCAAGCCGGCGCCGCCCGGTGGCCTTGGGCTCTATGCAGCCCGTACCATTGTGCGGCGGTACGGCGGCGATTTGTCGATTACCGACGCGGCCGGCGTTGGCACGGTGGCAACGGTCACCCTGCCATGTCACGATCCGCTTGGTGATGCGGGTGATGCTGGGCCTGAGGCAGGAGTGGTTTCTCCTGCCACCGGTCCCCCCGATCGGCAGGTCTTCTTTGTCGTCGAGGATGACGAAGCGATGCGTGACTTGATAGCTACCGGCTTGCAACGGCGGGGGCATGTGGTTTTTTGCACGGAGACGGCCGCCGAGGCGCTGGAGGAGTATCCCCTGGTGCACGATACGGTTACGGTGTTGCTCATCGACATCGGTCTGACGGATGCAGACGGTTTTGCCTGTGCCCGTGATTTGCTGGCCATCAGCGGGCGGCCGCGGGTGCTCTTCATGTCCGGAGACGAACCGGATGGGGATCTGCCGATCGCCGGGGCCGGTTTTCTGAAAAAGCCGTTTACCATCAAACATATCGAAGAGGTTCTGCGCCATGGCCAACCAGGCCGTCAAGGCTGACCAGGAAATCCGGGTTCTCGTCGTCGACGACGAGGCGGCAATCGCCGATTTTATCGGCGAGGTGCTTGCCGCGCACGGCTATTCGACCGGTGTTTTTACCGATCCGCAAGCAGCCTTTGAGCAGGCAGGCCGGGAGACCTTCGACCTGGCGCTGATCGATATCAACATGCCGGTCATCGACGGTGCCCGGCTGTCACAGCGCCTACTCGAACACCAGCCGGACACCGAGGTCATCATCATTACCGGTATCCCGGATGAGAGCAACCTCGATCCCTGCCTGAAAATGGGACTGACCCATTTCCTCTTTAAACCGTTCAACGAATCGCAGCTCGTTTATACCGTCTATGCAGCCCTGCATTTCAAGCGATTGCGACAATCCTATCTGGCCTCTTCAGCTAACGTCCAGGGGAGTGATTTGGTCGGCGTCTCCATGTCGATTCGTGACAATCGGCAGGAAATCCAGACCGTGGCCGGCACCGACCTGCCGGTGCTGATTACCGGTGAATCGGGAACCGGCAAGGAAATCATCGCCCGTGACATCCACCGCAACAGCCAGCGATCGGCACGGGTGTTTCTGCCGATTAATTGCGCGGTGCTTGGAACACTGGCCGAATCCGAGTTGTTTGGTCATGCCAGCGGTGCCTTTACCGGGGCCGTCAAAAGCACCGACGGCTACATCGGGGCCGCTCACGGCGGTACACTGTTTCTTGATGAAATCGGTGAGTTGTCTGGTGAAATCGAGGCAAAGCTGCTCAGATTTCTCGACGATGGAGAGTACAGCAAGGTCGGTGAAGCCAAGATCAGGCATGCCGACATCCGTATCGTTGCCGCCACCAACCGCGATCTGGAAGCGATGTGCGTTGACGGCAGCTTTCGTAAAGACCTGTTTTATCGTCTCTCCGGAACGATCATCAGGACCGCGCCATTGCGCGAAAGAAAGGCCGATATCATCCCGCTGGTCTGGCATTTCCTCTCCCTGTTCGGCAGTGCCAAGAACATCACCTACGGTATCTCGGGCGATGCCTGTTCTCGCCTGCTCGAGGAAGAGTGGCCGGGCAACGTGCGCCAGCTAAAACAGGTGCTCTACAAGATCTGCCAGATATCCGATACCAGGAAAATAACACTGGCAGATGTACAGCGGGTGCTTGGGTGCAGTGATGCCAACCAGCACCGGCCGTACCGTGATGCCAAGCAGCAGGTTTTGCTGGATTTCGACCGGGACTATCTCCTCAAGACGCTCTATCTGGCCCAAGGGAGTCTGAAAAAGGCCCTGCAACTCAGCGGTATGCACAAGAAGAATTTCTATGAAAAAATCAAACAGCTCGGCATGAGCGTAAAAGATTATTCGCGCCCGAGTGACGGCTGATCTTGAGCAATCAAGATAACGGGCGTCCGGCTTGCGAAGAGTCCAGAACCGTGCGTTAGCGTCTGGTGTGCTTTCGCCAATAGCGGTGGTTGAACCTCCCGGGCTGATGTCGATTTTGGTAAAGCAGGCTGACTCGGAGAGCCTGATAGAACTCGGTGCCGTTCGTGTTTACTGCTGATTGTTTCTCCTAGCCTGCCATGCGGCAACGGCCTCGCGTAGGCGCTTTTTTACCTCCTTTTCCTCCTGTTAAGACGAACACTGAACCAAAGGTGCGTTGCCCTTCTTGCCGGCGATATGGGTAATGTTTTGAGATCAGGAATTATTCGTAACTTGAGCGGGGCATTTTCGGTTCAGGCACGAATCATGCTAGTATCATGCGAACAGCAAGAAATATGTCAGGGGGAACGGACACCCTGAGACTGATTCGCCTCCTGCTGATTGAAGAGAT